>JANNRO010000456.1:0-1669 GCA_031401505.1 Planctomycetia bacterium | reverse complement strand
CGCGCGCCTCGCGCCCTGCCGACGTGTCCGCGCCGAAGCTGGTCAAGGACTTCGTCACGTGGGGCGTGGGCCCGCGGGCGCCGCAGGCGTTGATCGCGGGGGCGAAGGCGCGGGCGATGTTGCGTGGGCGGGCGAGGGCCGACTTCGACGACGTGCGCGCCTTGGCGCCTGCGATTTTCCGCCACCGGCTCGTGCCCTCGTATGCGGCCGAGGCCGACGGCGTCACGATGGACGACGTGACGAAGGGCCTGCTGGCCGCGGTGCCCTATCCGGGGCGAGAGGCGGTTCGCCGAGATCGCTCGAGGCTCTCGCGCTTCTTCCGGTCGCTGCTGGCGTTGGATCGTCCGAGCGCCTGAGAGCGGCGAGATTGAATCGGAGTTGCTGACAGGGGGCGATGCTCGAGGAAGGTTCCGGTGAAATCGACCGGAGTCCCGCGATGACCGTCGAGAGACTGCGCTTGCTCGTGAGTCGAGATCGGTGAAAGTGACCGACGGACGGACGCGGGTTGCCCGTGCCAAGGCACTTTCAATTGCCGGCATCCGACCGCGGACGGCGATCGCGCGACGTGAACGCCCCGCATTCGTGGCGACGAACTTGAGACGACGCTACTCTGCACCCCGATCGTGGCTCGGAGGACTGTCGGCAATGGTCTTGGGGCTCGCTTCGAACCGATGGGCGACGTGAGCGACGTCAACCCGCTACCGCCGGGGCTCTACGACCGAATCGTAGATGGGTCGCTCGCCCGACGAATCCTGAGCCTTCCCCCCGGGACGGCCCGAGAGGAGGCCCTCGCGGACCCGGAATTGCTTCGGGAACGACTGATCGATGTTGTCCGTCGGGAGATCGCATCCGTGATCGATGGCGATGGAAAGCCACTCGACGACGTCGGGTGTCTCGCCTTGATCGACGGACTCCTGCGTCATTGCCGCGCCGGTACGACGGAGGTTGAGTCGATTCCCGGGCCGGCGCGCCGTCTCACCGGCGTTGCGGCGGGAGGGAACCCGGTTGGCGAACTTCCGTTGACAGGCCTCCACGGGAGCTATCTCTTCACGGCGGGTAAGGCCACGCCGTCGCTCCTGACCGAACTCCGCACGGAGTTGGCTTCAGTCGATCAAATCGAGATCCTCGTGAGCTTCATTACCTGGGGGGGCGTACGAAAACTCCAAGATGTCCTCTCGCAGATCACGTCGATCGGAGCCGACGGCCGCCCGAGAACAAGGGTGCGCGTCCTCACCACGACGTACTGCGGGAACACCGAGCGTCGCGCGGTTGACTGGCTGGCGCGACTGCCCGGCGTCGAAGTTCGAATCTCGCTCGATGGCAGTCGTACCCGGCTCCATGCGAAGGCCTGGATTCTTCGACGAGCCAGTGGCTTCGGCTCGGCATATGTGGGCTCCGCGAATCTGTCGGGCGCCGCGCTGACGGGGGGCCTCGAGTGGACGGTCAAGTTCACCCATGTAGGGGATCCGGCGCTCTTCGATCGTGCTGGCGCGCACTTCGAGACCCTTTGGAACGATTCCGAGTTCCAGGCCTACGATCCGAACGTCCCAGCACAAGTGGCGGCGCTGGATCGTGCCCTGAAGCGAGAAGGTGGATCTGAGGGTGGGGCTGCAATCACTTGGTTCGGTATCGAACCACGCCCCTTTCAGATCGAGTTACTGGATCGACT
>JANNRO010000455.1:0-3046 GCA_031401505.1 Planctomycetia bacterium | reverse complement strand
CGGGAACTGACGACGGCGGTCGAAGCCTCGCTCTGGATCGGCGACCGCGTCGACGTCGCGCTGGCCGTCCACGCCGACGGCGTACAGTTGGGCCATCGCGCGGTTCCGGCGGCGCGCGTCCGACTCTGGTTTCGCGGACGGCTCGGCGTTTCGTGTCACGACGAAACCGAACTCGAGGCCGCCGCGGCCGCCGGTGCCGATCATGTCGTGATTTCTCCCGTTTTCACGGTCCCGGGCAAGGGCACCGCGCTCGGCCTCGACGGTCTGGAGTCGCTGCTGCGATTCACGTCGCTTCCGGCGGTCGCGCTCGGATTCATCACGCCCGGCCGGGTCGAAGCGGTTCGCGCGCTCGGCGTTGCAGGCGTCGCGGTCGTGCGCTCCCTGTCCGACACGCTCGACCCGGCGGGGGTCGCGCGCGCCCTCGCAGGGATGACGACGGGGTGATGGGGGGCGGGGATACTCCCCCGGTGCGTCGAGTCCGATCCCTTCCGTTGATCTCGCTCGCGATCGGCGGCCTTCTCCATTCGACGACGGGCTGCCGCAGCGGTGGACGGTCCGGCGGTCCGGCGGCCGCCGATCGCTTCGCGGACTCCGCAACGGGCGTCTCGCGAGCGGCGTCCGGATCGTCGGCCGCCTGCGACGCCGATTCGTCGCCGTCCGCCGAGCCGGCGTCGATCGATGCCCCCGTCGCCGAGGTCGAACCGGGACCGTACGCCACCGACGATCGGTTCCTGGGGCTTGCCGCGTCGTTCGCCGATCGGGTGAGGGCCGCCGCCGACCGGCTGGAACTCGCGACGGGGTTGGCGTTTCGGGATCGCGCGGCGCCCCGGGTGCTTTTGACATCCTTGCGCGACGAGAGCAAGGCGTTTCGACTGACCAGCGAGATCGTCGCGGGGCGTCGGCGGATGTTGCTGCTCGTCAACGCCGAACCCCTCGTCGCGGGCACGGAGAATCCCGATCGGGTCCTCCTGCGCGGATTGGCGGCTGCCGCCCTCGAAGGGACCTCGCGCAAGCGCAGCCTGCCGGGATGGTTCTCGGTCTACGCCGGACTCCTCGCGTCCGGGGACTCCGCGGATCGAGTCATCTCGCTCGCTCGCGCCCGCGTGCGGGGCGAATCGCTGCCTCGGGTCGACCCCCTCGATCCCGCGGCGGCGGATGCCACCGGCCTCGCGGTCTCGCTCCTCCTCGCGACGCGCAGCACCCCCGCGGCCGTGCGGCACTGGCTCGATCTGGTCGCCGACGGCGACGATCCGACGACGTCGCTGCCGAAGTTGCTCGACGAGTCGGCGGGGGAGTGGCCCGCGGCCGCACGGCGCGCGCTCGACGACGCGGTTTCGGACGCGGACGCCGACGAATCCGCCGAGAAGCGGTTGCTCGAAGCCCGCAAGGCGTCGGAGGAGTTGGGACCGGAGGGTCTCGCCGAGTCCCTCGACGCCGGAGCGTCGGTGTCGGAACTGCCGGACTGGTTCTTCGTCGAGGCCGACGCACTCCGGCTCGCGTCGGCGATCCGCTCGGGCGACCTACTGCGCGCGCGCCTCGTGCTCGAGCGTCGGCCCCCCGAGGCGGCGACGCTCGGTCGACTTCGGGACCCGGGGAGCTATCTCCTCGACGCAGCCGAGGCCGAGCTTCGCGACGGAGGCAATGCACTCGTCGCGTGGGAGCGTCTGGTGCGGTTCGATCGGGACTTCCCGAAGCATCGGGCGCGCGCGGAGGCGTTCGACGGCATGCTCTCGCTGATGGGAAAACTGCCCCCCGACCTCGATCTCCAGTTGATGGAGCGCGTCGTCAAGGAACGGGGCACGGCGGCCATCGACGCGAAGACGGCGAGCCGCCGGGTCGAAGCCCTGCTCGCCGACGATCGACCCGGCGCCGCGGTGCGCTTCCTGGCCGCGCTGGGTGCGCGCGGAGACTCCGGCGACCTGGCCGACGTGAGCGTCGCCGTTCTCGAAGCATCAGAGCACCCGACGCCCGCGGCGCTCGAGGTCCACCGGCGGCGTGCGGCCGCATGGGTCGCTCGTCCCTCGCAGGCGACCGAGAACGACGTGCTCGACGGAGGAGCGCCGAGCGCCGAAGCCGTGGGCGCCCTGCTCCCCTCCCTGCCCGCGGCGGCCCGGCGTGACTCGATCCGGTTGCTCGTGCGCGCCGGAGGACTCGCACGAGCGATCCAGATACTGCTGCCCGCGTGGGATCACGACTCGTCGCGACGCTCGGCCGACCTGTCGTTGCTGGCCGCCGAGGTCGGATACGCCGACCTTCGCCGAACGGTCGCGGCGCTCGACCTGACTCCACCCGAGGACCCCGCCGTCTTCGCCGCCTGGCAGGCGGCGACGTTCGGCCTCGACCCCGAGATCCTCGCGGCGGACGATCTCCTCCTGACGCGTCTTCAGAATCCCGATTTCTCGATCCGGCGCAAGGCGTTCGAGGACCTCGTCTCCGACGAGGGCGCGTCCGCGTCCCCGGCACTCGTGCGCCACATGGCGTCCGACCCCGCGACGTTGCTTCGACGTCGCGCCGTGCTCGCCGCGGGACGGATCGGGCTCGTCGACGTCGCGCGCACGGCGTTCGACGATCCCTCGTGGATCGTGCGCTCCGCCGCCGCGAGCGCGCTCGCCGAAGCGAAGGACGACGGAGCGGTCGAACGGCTCGAGGCCGCCGCGGCGGGGGCCGAACCGGACATCCGCGTGCGGGCCGCCGCCGCCGCCGCGCTGTTGAGATTCGCCGAGCGCGGCGCGGCCCGATTCCGCCCGATCGTGGCCCTGCTCCGTGACGACGACCCGACGCTCGCCGACGCGGTCGCGCGAGCGCTCGCGCCCGAATCGAGTCCGGGACTCGGGCGTGCGATCGCGAGCGAGTTGGCGGCCGAGGCACTGGGCCGCGACGCCCGAATGGACCGGGCCGCCCTGTTTCGGCTCTTCGTCGCCTATCGCCGGGCTACCGGGCGGGATGCGGGTTACGACCCGTCGCTCGAGCCGGCGCAGGTCCGCGCACTGGTTGCCAGCCTGCCCGAGATTCGGAGCGCCCGTGGCGACGGTTCCCCCCGCTGACC
>JANNRO010000454.1:0-10065 GCA_031401505.1 Planctomycetia bacterium | reverse complement strand
GTTCGCGGCCGAAGGCGGCGGCATCGCCTTCGTCGCCGGCACCGAGCGCTCCCCCGACCAATACCTCGACACGCCGCTCCAGGATCTACTCCCGGTCGACGTGTCGTTCAAGGATCGCGACCGCGGCGCCGGCGATCCGTTCGGCTCGAGCTCGCCTTCCATTCCCTTCCGGGTCGTGCCCACCGAGATCGGCGCGGTCCATCCGATTCTCTCCCTCTCGCACGAAGCCGTCGATCCCGTGGCGCTCTGGGCGCGTGCGGAAGGATGGGAGTGGTACTGGCTCTACCGCACGCGCGGCGGCGTCAAACTGGGTGCGCAGGCGTTGGCGAGGGTCGGCGTCGGCGTGCTCGGAGAGAAGGAGCGCGGCCACTTCCTCGACGATCGAGGCGACCCCTACGTCATCTTCGCGACCGTCGGCTACGGCAAGGGGAGGACGTTCTTCTCCGCACTCGACGACGTCTACAAGATCCGACGGGAGAACGGAGACGTCTACTACGGCGCCTTCTGGGACCAGACCATCCGCTGGCTCGCGACCTACCGCCTGCTCGGCGGCAATCGTCGGTTCAAGATCGACACCGACAAGGACACGTACTTCGTCGGCGAGACGGCGCTGGTCAAGATCTCGGCGCTCGACGCCGACTACAAGCCGCTGACCGATCGCGAGTTGTCGGGCTTCGGCGTCGAGGACCCGGGCGGGAAGGCATTGACACTGCTGCCCTCCGACGCGCCCAGGCGCGACGAGGAGGCGGGGCTCGGCGTGTATCGGACGAGCGTCCGGCTCCCGAAGTCGGGCGCGTACCGCTTCACGCTCGCGCCGCCCGGGCCCACGAGCGAGGGCGTCGCCGACAAGCGCGTGGAGGTCCTCTTCGCGACCGAGGAGGCGCGCGACCGCTCGCCCGACCACGGCACGCTCGAGTCCCTCGTCCGCGCGACGAACGCCCGCGGGAAGGCGCCGCCCTTGAAGCGGCTCGACGAGCTCGATTCGCTCGCGAAGTCGCTCGAATCCAAGACGATCGAACGCATCCTCGACCGTCGCGAGGAGCCCGTGTGGGACTCGGCCTGGGTGCTTTGGCTGGTCGCCGCGCTCCTCACCTGCGAGTGGGTCGTGCGCAAGCGTCTGCGCATGGTCTGACATCCCGGCCCCGAGCGGGCCGGGATGTCCGTGCGGCCGGCGTCGCTCCGATCCGGATCGGGGCACGCGCGTTCGCGGGCATCCGTTCGATCCGATATGGGTCCCTCGTGCCGATCGGTCTCCCGCCTCCCGACGCTTCGGGTACTCTCAATTCCGTGAAATTCTCCCGGCTTCTCACGGCTCGATTCCGACGTTCGGCGGTGGCCGGGATTGCATTGCTTGCGCTCGCGTCGGCGCCGGCGAGAGCGGAAGACTCCGCGCCGACGTTCATCGTCCGCGATACCCGAAGCGCGGCCATCGCGCTCGAGACCGCCGAGCAGGACCTGATGGGCCCCGAGCCGCGACGCGGCCTCGTCGCGATCCAGCACATCCTCGACACCGTGCGCGACGACCTCGTCCTGCTGACCCAGGACAAGCTCCAGACGCGCTGGATCTCGGCTCCGGAGGCCGCACGGCGCCTTCTCAGGCGCGCCAAGCCCGAGGTGCTCGCCGATTACGACGCCCTCGTCGACCCGAGCGCCCGGGCTTCGCTCGCGCTCGCGATCCGACAGCGTGACCAGAAGAAACTCTTCGACGTCGCCGCGCGCTACCTGCCGTCCGCGGCGGGGGTCGACGCGTCGAAGTGGCTCGCCGAATTGACGTTCGAGCAGGGCGACGCGCGCGACACCGTCTCGATCGTCGCCCGCGCGCTCGAATCGGCCCCGACCGACGTGTCGCTGTGGCGGCGCCTCGTCGATGCGCTCGCGGTCAGCGGAGACGCACGCCGGCTCGCCGCGCTCGAGATTCCTCCCGGCGTGGTCGAAGCGTCCGGGAAGGGACGCGGCCCGCCGCTCGATCGGGCCCTGCGGGACGCTCGCGAACGAACCGCGGCGCTCGGCGAACGACAGGCGCAGGCCGACGCGCTCGCGGCGCGCGACGCGACGTCGCCCTACGATCATCTCCTGCGCCCGTTGCGCTGGACCGCCGAGGCGTCGCTCCCCACGCGCTCCAACGACGACGGCGCCGGCTTCCCGATGGCGTTCGAGGACTCCACCGACAACTCGCCCCGCTACTTCTTCGATCGTCGTCGACGGTTGACGCCGTTCTTTCCCGCGCTGTCGGGCCGCACCGCAATCGTCGCCGACGGATTCTCGGTCGCCGCGCTCGATCTCCTGTCCGGGCGCCGCGCGTGGTCGTTCCCTTCCAGCGCGCGGGAGATCCCGGGGCTCGCGGTGACGCCACGGCTGCGCGCCAATCTGGCCGGCCGGACGCATCTCGATCTCACGCACCGGCCGTACGTCGAAGGCAACACCGTCTTCGCCGTATTGGAAACCGACACCCCCTACGTCCCTCGCGACCTCAACAACATCGAGATCACGACATATCGGCCGCAACGCGTCCTCGTGGCCCTCGACGCCTCGACGGGAGAATTCCGATGGCGCACGGGCGCCTCGCCCGCCGACGCCCGGGCGATCGAAGGACTCTCGGCGGCGTCCGACCCCGTCGTCTCGGGCGGAATCGCCGCGCTCGTGATGGCCACGTGGGAGAAGCGATGGCGGGTGTTCTTCGTCGCGTTCGACGCGCGCACGGGCGCATTGCGCTGGAAGCGCGAAATCGTCGGCGGGCAGCAGGAACTCAATCTCTTCGGCGAGCCGATCCACGAACTCTATACGGGGTCACCCGCCGTCGCCGACGGCGTGTTCTACGCGTCGACCGGGCTCGGTGTCTTCGCCGCCGCCGACGTTCGCACGGGCGAGATCCGGTGGCTCTCGTCGTACGAGGCGTACGACCTCCGACGCGTGGACGTCTGGTTCTCGACGCCGATGAGGCTCCCGACCTGGGCACCGAGCCCCGTGGTGGTGCACGGCGACGCCGTCCTCGCGGCCCCTTGCGAGGGACCGTTTCTCACCTGCTTCGACCGAGCCGACGGGCGCCTTCGCTGGCGCGAACGCTCCGAGGCGAAGAAGACCAGCGACTATCTGGACCAGTTTCTGGGCGTGACCAACGACGGCCGGCGCGACGTCGTCGTCGTGACCGGTCGAAGCGTCCGGGCGTTGGAATTGACGACCGGTCAGTCCGTCTGGCACGAGAGTCTTCCCGACGGCACCGCGAGCCGTGGCCGGGGTGCGCTCTCGAAAGGCACGATCTACGTTCCGACGACGCACGGCCTCTCGCGCTGGTCGATCGCCGCCGAAGGCCGATTCATGGGCGTGGACGCCTGGCCGCCGGCATCCCGCCCGGGCAACGTCTGCCTGTTTCCGGAGGTGCTCGTCATCGCGTCCGGCCAGACCCCCTCGGGGGACGACCCGATGGAAGAGGGCGGCGCCATCCAGGCGTTCTATGACTGGACCGAAATCGAGGCTCGACTCGCGGCGCGGCGAATCGAGCATCCGACCGACCCCGCCGTGATCCTCGACGAAGCCGACCTCTGGCGTGTCGTCGGCAAGGGAAAGGAAGCGCGCGCCGAGGCCCTCTACGAGGAGGGGCGACGGCTGGCCGAGGCGGCGTCGTCACCGGCGCTCGTCGAGCGGGCACGGCGGGGCCTGTATCTGCTGCGGCGCGATCAAGGTGACGACTTCGACGCCGCGCGGCGACCCATCGATACGCGGACGGCCTATGAGCGCGCGCTGGCGGTCGCGGCGACCGCCGACGAGCGCGTCGAGATGCGGTTGCGCCTCGATCGACATTTCGCGAAGTCCGACCTCGAAGGTGCGCGCGTGCGCAACTTGGAGGCGCTCGCGTCCGAAGCGCAGGACGTACGGGCCGTGTTCGACGCCGAGGGCGGCGAGGTGGCGGTTGCGACCACGGCGCGCTTTCTCCTCGCGACCATCCATCGCAAGGCCGGTCGCGCGGGGGAAGCCGTCGACGCGCTGCAGGCGGTCCTCGCCGGCGACGCCGACGTCGTCTACGGCGGCGAGCCGGCCCGCGTGGCCGCGACGCGCGAGATCGGCACCCTCATCCGCGATTTCGGCCCGGAGTCGTACGCGAGGCACGAGCGCGAGGCCAGGCGTCGACTCGAGGCAGCGCTGGCCGACAGCGCGGCGCGACCGTTCGAGCGCTTGCTCGCCGAATTCCCCAACTCGACGGTCGTGCCGGGCGCCCTGCTCGGTCTCGCCGATCGACTCGTGCGGTCGAGCGCCCCGGGCGAAGCGGCTTCGGTCTATCGACGCTTCCTTGCGGCCTACCCCGACCGACCCGAAGCGCCGTCGGCGTACGCCCGCCTCGCACGTGCATTGGCGCGGGGCAATGGCGCCGGCCCGTCCCGGGCGACGTTGACGCTGCTCGAGCGACTGTATCCCGATGCGTCGTTCCCGATCGACGGCATGACGACGACCGGCCGGGAGTTCGCCCGCACCGAGCGCGAACGCCTGGGGCCGCTCCCACCCCCGCCCGTCGAGCGGCGACTGACGCCGCCGATCGCCGAACGACTTCATGAAACGGTGGAATCGGTCCGCGAGAACCAAATGGGCGCCCGCGTGCTCCCGATGGTCCGCGCGCCCGGCGCGAGCGTCATCCCGCCCGTCCTGCTCGACGTCGGATCGGACGTCGTCGCGATCGACGCCGGCACCGCCGCGATCCGGTTTCGGAAGTCCTGGGATTTCGCCGGGCTCTCGGTGTTCGTGGGCGACTCGCTCGTGGTGAGCCGTCCGGACGCATTGGTGGGCCTCGATCCCTCGACGGGCGGGGAACGCTGGCGCCATCCGGTCGGAGGGACGGTTCGATACCTGGACGGCGGGATCGGACAGGCGCTCGTCGTCGTCCGGCGCCAGGCCGAAGCGGTGAGTACGGCGATCGTGGCGCTCGACCCCGCGACCGGCGACGAGCTGTGGAGCCGCGAAGTACGGGACGAGGAGATCGACGGGTTGCTGGTCGGAGAGGACGGCTTCGTGCTCGTGCGTCGGCGCGCGGTGGCCAACGGGCGGGGCGGCACGAAGGCGATGCTCGTCCTCGCGGTCCACGCGACGCTGACGGGCGAACCCGTACGCGAGTTCCTGCTCCCGGCGGAGGGTTGGAACGACGTCAGTTGGCGACTCGCCGATCCCCGCACGCTCGTGACCGCGTCGCGCGAGACGTCCCGCGATCAGAAAGGGGGCGTGCGGCTCGATGCGGTGGATCTCTCGACCGGCAGGACCCGTTGGTCGAAGTTCGTCGACGCGACCCCGCGCCTGCGCCACCTCGCGGCGCGCGCCGACGCCGTGGTCGTGATCTCGGCCGACGGCCGCGTGAGGGCGTACTCGCTCGCGGACGGAGAGCCGCTGTTCGACACGTTGATCGCGGGCGGCGTCGAAACGCTGTTCGGTACCGACCCGATCATCGAGGGCGATCGTCTCTATGCGATCCTGCGCACGGGGCCGTCGACGGTCATCTCGGCGTTCGATCTCACGACCGGGCGCGCACTCTGGACGGTCCCGACCAAGAGTGCCGTCAACACGGGCTGGATGCGCAAGGACGGCGGCCTCCTCGTCACGATCCAGACCCCGCAGCGCCGCCCCCGCTCGTCGTCGAGTTCCCACCTGATCGCGCTGGTCGACGCGAACACCGGCGAGGTGGTCCATCGGATCGACGGCGAGGGCCTCTCGGGCTGGCAGCCGTCCGCGACGATCGTCGACGGAACGCTCGTCGTGGGGGGCGAACGCGCCTTCGCCGCGTATCGCTGAACCACGCGTGGGGCCGGCGCGCGAGCGCGCACTCGGGAATTCCCGACGCCGCCGCGACCCGTGATAGCCTCTCGTTCATGCGACCCCGCTGGCTGCCCGTCGTCGTGACCGCCTGCGCGCTGTCGGCCGCCGTGCCCGGGCTCTTGCCCGCGCTCACTCATGCCGAAGACCGCGCCGGTGCGCCCCTGAAGAAGGCGTTGATGGACGACGAGACCCGCGTCGCCATCGAGCAGGGCCTGCGCTTCCTCGCCCGAACCCAACGCTCCGACGGCGCGTGGACGTCGAACGCGGGCAACAAGGTCAACAACGATTACAAGGTTCCCGAGTCGCAGCAGAACGTCGCCCACGTCGGCGTCACGGCGCTCGGCATCCTCGCGTTCCTGGCCGCCGGCCACGTTCCGGGCCGTGGTCCCTACGGGACCCACGTCGAAAAGGCGGTTCAGTTCCTCCTGTCCAAGGTGTCCGACGACGGGTTCATCACGGCCAACGGCACGCGGATGTACGACCACGCGTTCGCGACACTCGCGCTCGCCGAGATCGGGGGCACTTCGAAGGAGCCGCGCCTGCGCGACAAACTCCAGGACGCGGTCGACTTGACGATCAAGTGTCAGAACTCGACCGGGGGCTGGCGATACGTACCCCACACGATCGAGTCCGACATGAGCGTGACCGTGTGTCAGGTCGTGGCGCTTCGGGCCGCGAGGAACGTCGGCATCCGCGTCCCGGAAGAGACGATCGACGCCGCGCTGCGCTACGTCATCGACAGCGCGATCACCGATCCGAATTCGGGCCGCAGCGGCCGGTTCGACATGGAAGGGGACGACAACCAGGTCGGCGCGTTCGAGTACCAGCCGCGCGACACGAAGTGGAACCGCTCCTCGTTCTCGTTGACCGCCGCGGGCCTGACGACGCTCTTCCAGGCGGGGCTCTACGACGACAACGCGATCAAGGAATACGTCCGCGTTCACGGGATCCGGAAGCACCCGCTTCCGAGCGTCGCCAACACGGTCGCCTACATGCGTCGGGCCTATTCGGGCGTGCCGAAGAACCACTTCTTCTGGTTCTACGGCAACTACTACGCCGCACAGGCCATGTACAACGTCGGCGGGAAAGACCCGGAGGTCTGGGAGGCCTGGTACCGCCAGGTGAGGGCCGACCTCCTCTCGCGCTCGATGCGCGAGCAGATCGATGGACCGGGACGCGCGGCCGAGTCTCGCTGGTCGAGCAACATCGACACGACCGGGGCATTCGCGACCACCGTCGCGATCCTGATCCTGTCGATGCCCTTCGACTACCTGCCCATTCACCAGAAATAGGCCGAACGGCCGGGTTGCGTCGCACGGGCGACGGTCCCCGGGGCGATCCCGACACGCCGGTGCACTCGGACCGAACCGGAAGGGCCGATGCGGGTATGCATGGATGGCGAACGTGTCGCCCTCCGACTCCCCCACCGACACTCCGACCCCGGCGCCGGCTTCCCCCTCAGGGGGGCCCGATGACGGCGCGCTCATGGCGTCCGTGGCGGCCGGTGACCGCGACGCCTTCGCCCTCGTCTACGCCCAATACGCCCCCCCCATCATGTCATTCCTGGCTCACACGCTCGGAGATCGATCGGCCGCGGAAGACCTCTGCCAGGAGACGTTCGTCCGGGCCTGGCGCGCAGCCCCCCGCTTTCGGCGCGCCGCCCCGCTCGCCCCCTGGCTCTTCCGCATTGCACGCAATCTCTCGCACTCCGAGTTGCGCCGGCGACGGACGTCGCGCATGGGCATCGCCCGACTCTTCGTGCGATCCCCGGCGTCGGACGCAAGCCCCGTCGCCGATTCGAGCATCGCTGCAGCGTTGCGCGTCGCGATCGGCGCACTCTCCGAGCGGCTGCGCTCCGCGTTCGTGCTGGTGCGCATCGGGGAACTGTCCTACGAGGACGCGGCGAGGTTGCTCGACATCCCCGTCGGCACCGTCAAGAGCCGCGCGTCGGCGGCGGAGGTGGAATTGCGTCGCCGCCTCGCCTCGCGGCGCCCGGGAGGAAGCGCATGACGCCCCCCCATCACGATCAATCAGATCGCAGTCGCGCCGAGTTCGAGCGCGCATTGGTTGCCGTCAGGGCGTTCCCTCCCCCGCCGCCCCCGCCCTTTGACTCCACGCGACTCTCCCGCCCGTCGAGTCCGGTCCGCTTTCGGGTGCTGGCGGGCATCGCGACCGCCGTCGCGGCATCCGTCGCGTTCGCGTGGGTGCGGACGTCGCCCGACGTCGCCGTCCTTCCGTTCGAAGTTCGTCTCGGCGCCGAGTTCCTGAAGGCCGCCCCCCGGGAAGGGTGGGACGCGAACGGACCCGTACGGCTCACCGTCGGGCGAACCGAGGTCGACGTCGAAGCGGGCTCGCGCTTCTCGATCGCTCTGGGCACCCGCATCGACGTTCACTTCGGACGAGCGTCTTTTCATGTGACCGGGCGCGGAGCGCCGTCCCGCGAGGGGCGGGAGGGCCTCGACGCCATCGTTCTCGCCGGACGAGTTCCCATCATCGACCGCGGCACGACGTTCGGTGTCGACGTCTCGCGGGGCTCGGGGCACGAATCGCCGGGCACACGGGTGCTCGTGACCGTGACCGAGGGCTCCGTGACGGCGGCCGGAACCGAGATCCGGGCGGGACACGGGCTCGCGTTCGTCGAGGGTCGGCCGCTCGGCGCCGCATGGCCTCTCGACGCCAAGCCGGCGCTATCACTCGAGTCCGAAACCGCTGGTTCCGCGGCGGGGGAACCGGTCGTGCTCCGTCTGGTTTTCGCCAACCCGACCGACGGGTGGATCCCCTGGCCCTCGTCGAGCGCCGTCGAAAGCCCGCTCCACGTCGAGGTGACGAACCCGGACGGCTCCGTGACGCCGGTCCGGGTGACCGACGCCATGCTCGTCGACGGGTTCGGCGGATCCCGGGCGATCCCCCCCCGGGATCGATCGGTCCTGCGCGTCCGGTTCGATCGCACCTTCGCCTCACCCGGGACGTACCGTTTGCGGGTGGTCTTCCGCCCGGCGGAGGCCGTCGAGGACCCCACGTCCGCGGCGCTCTCTCTGACCGTTCGGGAGGCCGAGTCCCCTGCGTCGCGCATCCCGCCGACGACCACTCCCCCACCAACGACCGGAGGGCCCCGATGACATCTTCTCCCGTCGCCTCGGTCGGATCGCTGCGCGATCGCCTCGCGCGCCTGCGCGCCCGGATGCGTCGCATCACGTTGGTCAAGGGAACCGCACGCATCCTCGTCGCCGCGGCGGCGCTGCTCGCGTGCTCGTTCGTCGCCGATCGCTTTCTCGATCTGCCTCTCGCCGTGCGGCGGTTCGTGCGCGCGGGCCTCGTCGATCGACCGTCCGATTTCACCTTCGTCGCGTGGGCCGGGATGCTCGTCGTCGCGGCGCTCGGACTGATCGCGACCGCGAGACGAGGACTGGCGGCGGCGAGCGGATTCGCCTTCCTGGTGGGCGGCGTGCCGGGCGTCCTGCTCTTCCTCGGCTGGCGCGCGTTGGTTCGACCGTTGTCGGGAAAGCCGTCCGACGAGCGGCTGGCGGCCGACGTCGAACGGCGCCACAAGGCGTTGAACGACCGCCTCCTCGCCTCGCTCGATTTCGAGGGACAGCTCGCCCATCCGACCCGTGGCGAGAGCACGACGTTCATGGCCAGGACGATCGAGGAGGCCGACCAGGAGGCGCGCTCGATCGAATTTTCGTCCGTCGCGACGGCGCGCGGCGCATGGGCGAGACTCGGCCTCGCGACGCTCGCGGTCGGCGCCTTCGCGTCGGCGGTCTACGCGGTGCCCGAGCTCTCCTCGTTGTGGTGGCGGCGGTCCGCACTCCTCGAGGACGTGGCCTGGCCCCGCGCCACGACCCTCGTGGTGGTCGTACGTGACGCGACGGGCGTCGAGCACGCGCGGGATCCGGCGAATCCCTTCGTCGTCTCGCTCGGACAGGCGCTGACGGTCACGGTGCGCGCGCAAGGCACGATCCCTTCCGACGTCGAGATCCTCGACCGGACGGAGCGCGACGGCCCGTCGGGCCGCGCGCTCTCCCATCGCATGCGGGCCGTCTCGGCGCAGACAGGGCTCTTCGAGTACGAATTTCGGGACGTTCGCGGAGGGTTCTCGTTTTTCGTTCGTGGCGGCGACGACCGCGACGACGCACCCGTCCATCGAGTGATCGTGCGGGTGCCCCCCCACGTCGTCGGATTGCGGGCGCAACTCGAGTTTCCCGCGTACCTCGGGTTGCCGCCGCGCCACGTCGACAACGGCTCGTTCTCGGTGCCCGAGGGCACGCGCGT
>JANNRO010000453.1:0-5417 GCA_031401505.1 Planctomycetia bacterium | reverse complement strand
AGCCCGCCGACCGTTCCGATGGCGGACAACCGGCCGAGGACGCCCGCCGTCAACGGCCGCGCCTCGACCGCTCGACGGGCCGCGAACACCGGCACGGCGCCGAGTGCGACGCTCGCGGGCAGGCACATCGCGATCGCACCGACGAGCGCGCGCACGACGAGGGGAACGTCGGGCGCGATGAACGAGAGCGCGGGGCGCGCGAACGTCGTACTGAGCGCGAGGCCGACCGCCGCGAGGAGCAGAGCCACTCCCTCGGCGCGCACCGACGCGCCACGGTCGGCCATCCGACCGGCGATTCCCGCCCCCAGCGCGGCGCCTGTCAATACGACCGCGATCGTGGCGGTCATGCTCGCGATCGACGTGCCGATGAACGGTGCGATCCGGCGAGGACCGAGGATCTCGAGCGCGAACGTCGCGGCGCCCGCGAGGAACACCGCGGGACCGGGCGTCGCCTCTCGAGGCGGCCGCACGGCGGCTTTCATCGACCGGTGCTGCGGCGCACGGTGGGGGCGAGGAGCGCCTCGACCGGCGCGAAGGCGTCGGTCAGCACGAGGTGGTTTGCGCGCTCGGCGAAGACCTCGATCTCGGCGTCCGAAAAGCGGTGGACCGGAATCAACGGCGCGTCCTTCGCAGCGAGCCCGTCGCGTCGGGCGAGTCCGTCGAGGTCGAGTGCACGTCGCGACGCGACCACGACGAACGTGTCGCGCGTGCGCGCATGGGCGTCGGGGGAGAGCACGGCCACGTGCGGGAACACCTGCTTCAACGTCGTCACGAGCGCGCCCACGAATGCGCCCGAGGACCGCGAGTCGATCACGTTCATCAGGTAGACGCCCTCCGGCGTCATGTGGGAGGCGACCGCGCGCGTGAACTCGACCGTCGTCAGGTGGAACGGGATCGAGACGTCGTTGAACGCATCGCCGTAGACCAGATCGTAGGCGGGGGCGTCGGCGGGCAGGTCGCGGACGAACGTGCGGGCGTCCTCGTGGAAAATCGAGAGCCCCGGTCGATCGTCGAGCGCCAACACGCGGCGGCAGGCCTTCGTGACGGCAGGATCGATCTCGGACACGTCGGCGATCGCGTTGGGGCGCCGCTTCAGAAGCCATGTCGGGAACGTGTACGTCCCGCCGCCGATGAAGAACGTGCGGGCGAGTCGATCGTGGGGCAGGAGTCGCTCGGTCAGCGCGGCGTAGACGTTCTCGTAGCCGTAGCCGAGCCACGTCGGGTCGTCGAGATCGACCAGTCCGTGGACGAGACCATCGAGCACGAGGCTCCTCGTGCGGGGGCGCCCCGGGGGCGCGTACTCCGTGCCGCCCAGCGCCTGGACGCGCACGTTGCCGTAGCGGCTCTCGAGCACGAACACGGCGTCGCGGTCTTCGCGGACGCCGAGCGACATGCCGAGCGAGACGGCGGGCGTCACCGAGAGCGGAAGGAGCGCCGCGGCCGTCACGAGGACCAGTCCGGCGACCCAGGGAAGTTCGATGCGGCCGCCGACGAGGCGGGGGGCCAACGCGAGCGCGAGCGCGGTCACGAGCAGCGCCGCGGGGATGCCGAGCAACGGCACGAGCAGCGGGCTCGTCAGCACCGACCCGGTCACGGCGCCGAGCGTATTGATCGCGTAGAGGATGCCGATCCGGCGACCGTCTCGACCGTCGCCCTGTACCGCGGCGCGGGCGACGGCCGGGGTGATCGCGCCGAGCGCCGCGGAGGGGATGAGCCACGCGACGGCGGCGCCGAGGATGATCCACGTCGGCAGCGAATCACCGGGGTGACTGGCCCAGATGGCCAACGGGATCGGCGTCCAAATCGTGGCTGCAGTCAGGATCGAACTCGAGAGCAGCGCGATCGAAAGCACGCGCCGGGGCCCGTGTCGGTCGGCCATTCGACCGCCGATGACGTTGCCCAGACACAGTCCTGCGAGCACCGCGCCGATGACCGCCGTCCACGTGTAGACGCTGTTGCCGACCATGCGCGAGGCAATACGGGCGGCCGTCACTTCGACGAGCAGCACCGCGACCCCCGCGAAGAAGGCGAGGAACGCGCAGCGGGCGAAGGAGACGGAGCGATCCGTCGGACCCGTGCCCCGTTGACGAATCGGGGTCGGCTCCGCCGAGCCTGCGGGTGCGAACGCGCGGGCGAGACCGACGAGGGCCAGCAGGCCCGCGATCCACGAGATCGCCGCCCCGGTGGCGGCGGTCGGGATCAACACGAAGCCCGTGAGATACGTGCCGACCACGCTGCCCCCGGCGCCGGCGGCGGCGAGGGTTCCGAGCGTTCGGCCGGGGCGTGAACTCGTGGCGAGCGCGTTTCGTGCGAGCAGCGGGGAAACCATGCCGAGCAGCGTCGTCGGAACCAAGGCACACAGCGACATGGTCAACAACGCGCGGGGGAGCAGCGAGGCCGACGCGAAGAGCCCCTCGGCCCAGCGATCGAGCAACGGGATCGAGACCACCGCCGCGGCGCACGCGACGAGCACGACCGCTTCCGTGCGCGGAGTGGGGCGCGCGTCGGCGAGTCGCCCGCCCAGCGAGTTGCCGAGCGCGATCCCGCCCAAGACGACCGCGAAGACCGCGGTCCACACCTCGGCGCTCGTACCCAAGTGTCTCGCCGAGAGCCTCGGGAGGAGGAGTTCGATCGCCATGACCGATCCGCCGGCCAGGAACGCGACGACGGGGGCGGGAAGGTGGGGCCGCATGGCCCGGGAGCCTACCCGGCGGGCGCAATCAACCGGAGATCGTCACGTCGCCGAGTCGGCGGATCGAGGCGACGTCCGCCGTGGGCACGATCACGTGCGGGTGACGGGGCCAATGTCCGATTCTCGCGGCCTTCTCGATCCACGAGGCTTTGGTCGAGGCACCCGGCGCCTCCTCGTGGAGGTCGACGTCGAGGATCACGACGCCGCGCCCGTCGATCGTGTCGACCCGCCCGACGTACGTGCGGGGGCCGTTCGTCTCGATCACGCATGTGATCCCGTGAAGTTCGTGCGCGTCGGCGTGAAACGTACCCATTGTCGTGGCGAAGGGTCGTGGCGGAGGCGCCTAGGCCGACTTGGCCTTCGCGCAGTGCTTCTCGAAGGCGTTCGTCAAATCGAGCGCGATGACCTGCGGCGGCCGCCCCTCGATCTGGTGACGGGGGACGAAGTGGACGACCTTGCCGTCCTTCCAGAGAGCGAACGAAGGGCTGCTCGGCGGGTACTCGACCATCTGCGCGCGGGCGCGGGCCGTTGCATCCGTGTCCTGCCCCGCGAACACGGTGACGACCGCGTCGGGCCTGGCGGCCCCCTTGAGCGCGATCGCGATGGCGGGTCGGGCGCCGCCGGCGGCACAGCCGCAGACGGAATTGACGACGAGGAGCGCGGTGCCCTTCTGGCTCTTCAAGAAGGCGTCGACGTCACCCGCGGTACGGAGTTCCTTCGCGCCGAGCTTCGTCAGCTCCTGACGCATCGGGGCGACCATCTCTTCGGGATAAGGCATCGGGAACTCCGCAACGAGGGAACGGGCGTCCTAGTGTACGGCCGATCGAGCCGCGACCCGAAATCACACGCGTCCTGCGGCGACCGGTTGTGCCTTCACCTCGCGGATGATCGCGTCGGTGAGCGTGCGGGTCGTGCCCGTGCCGCCGATATCGGGGGTCAGCGAGTCTTTGCTGCGCGTGACGGCGGCGACCCCCCGGCGGATGCGGGTGTAGGCATCCACCTCGCCCAGGTGATGGCACATCATCGCGGCCGACAGGATCATCGCGATCGGGTTCGCGATGCCCTTGCCCGCGATGTCGGGCGCCGAGCCATGGACGGCCTCGAATACGGCCGCGTGACGACCGTAGTTCCCGCCCGGCACGAGGCCGAGCCCCCCGACGAGGCCCGCGGCGAGGTCGGAGACGATGTCCCCGTAGAGGTTCTCGAGCAGGAGCACGTCGAAATCGGACGCGCGACGGACCAGTTTCATGCAGAGCGCGTCGACCAGCACCTCGTCATAGACGATCTTCCCCTCGTAGGGCTTCGCGGCCCGTCGCGCGCAGTCGAGGAAGAGCCCGTCGGCCAACTTCATGATGTTGGCCTTGTGGACCGCCGTCACGCGCTTTCGTCCCCAGGCCGTCGCGTGGTTGAACGCGAACTGGGAAATCCGGCGACTCGCGCGCCGCGTGATCACCTTGATCGACGTCACGACGCCGGGGGCGACGAGGTTCTCGAGGCCCGAGTAGAGGTCTTCCGTGTTCTCGCGCACGATCACGAGGTCGACGGGGCCGTACGGCGTCTCGAGTCCGGGGACGGTCTTGACCGGGCGCACGTTCGCGTAGAGCTCGAGCGCCTTTCTCAACCGCACGTTGGCCGACACGTGACCCCCGCCGATCGGGGTCGTCGTCGGGCCCTTGAGCGCCACCTTCGCTGCCTTGATGCCGGAGAGCGTTGCCGCGGGAAGCGCGTCGCCGTGCTTCTCGACGGCCGCGAGCCCGCAGGGGAGTTCGTTCCACGTGATCGAGACGCCGGCCCCCTCGAGCACGCGGCACGCCGCCTCGGTCACTTCGGGCCCGATGCCGTCCCCCGGGAGCAGCACGACGCGATACGCGGCACGGGACATGGAAACGCCTCCCAAGGAGGCCTGCGACCGTAGCAGTCGCGCCGGGTGCCGCCCATTCGGACACGACCACGATGTGCCATGGGACATTCCGATGGATGGGCCGCACCACGCCTTCCGACCCCGGCGCCCCCGCTCGCACGCAGGGCCTGTTCGATCGCGCCGTCGTGTACTTCAACGCCGAGGCGTTCTTCGAGGCGCACGAGGACTGGGAGACGCTGTGGAACGAGGCCGAGGGGCCCCGGCGCGAGTGGCTCCAGGGGTTGATCCAGTTCGCGGCGGGCTTTCACCACGCGGTGCGGGGAACCGCGAGCGGATTCGCGAAACTGATGCGCACCGCGGCCGCGAAGGCCGGCCCCTACGCCGGTGACACGCAGGGCATCGACTTCGCGCGTCTGTGGGCCGACCTCCAACCGTGGATCGCCCACGGCGCACGCGTGGCGAACGGGCACGCGCTCCGGACCGACGAGCCCCCGACGTTTCCGAAGATCGAATACAAGCCCGGGGTCGTGCCCATGCCGGCCGCCCCCGATGACGAGCATGACGCGTGAGCGCCGAGACGCCGGCGTCGGACGCGGGCCCCGTCCTCCGATCGGGCGTCGTTCGGCGCACCGTCCGCGCGATCGGGGCGGGCTTCGTTCCGACGGTCGTGGCCATGCACGTGGGCGGACTCGTGTGGTCCATGCAGGGGATCCCCGATCACGGTCAATTGACGGCCTCGCTCGCGTTTGCGTTCGCATGGGGCGTCGTGTTCCTCGTCCGTCGCAACGTGCGGCGACACCGGCCCGGACGACTCATCTGGGGCGTGGTGCTTTGGACCTGGGCGATCGTCGCCACGATCTCGTC
>JANNRO010000452.1:0-1898 GCA_031401505.1 Planctomycetia bacterium | reverse complement strand
GTGTCAGACACTTCCGAGAAAACCTTACGTCGGACGCGGGTCCCGTCGCCGAATCGGGGTCGCCGGTTCGAGGTCGCCGGTTCGGGAAGGTTTTCTCGGAAGTGTCAGACACTTTTGAGAAAACCTTACGTTGGACGCGGGTCCCGTTGTCGATTCAGTGGGGCGAGGCCCGCGCGGAGGTCTTCCAGTAGGTCGGCGACGTCTTCGATGCCGACCGAGAGACGCAGTAGCCCGTCGGAGAGACCGGAGGCGCGGCGACGGTCGGCGGGAATCGACGCGTGGGTCATCGTCGCCGGGTGGCAGATCAACGACTTCACCCCGCCGAGCGACTCGCCCAACTTGAAGTAGCGCCGCGACGACGCAAAGCGGACCGTCTCCTCGATCGACGCCGCGAGTTCGATCGAGACGACACCGCCGAAGCCGGCGCCCGTCCCCTGACGTTTCGCGATCTCGTGCCCGGGGTGAGCCCGAAGCCCCGGGTAGTGCACCCGCGCGACCGCAGGATGCGCCTCCAGCACTTCGGCAATCGCCTGCGCGTTGCGGTTGTGTCGCTCGACCCGCAGCGACAGCGTCTTCAACCCCCGAAGCGTCAGCCAGCAGTCGAACGGCCCCGGGACCGCGCCGATCGCGTTCTGAAGGAACTTCACCGGCCGGAAGATGGCTTCGTCCTTCGCGAGCACCGCCCCCTGAACCAGGTCGGAGTGCCCCGCCAGGTACTTCGTCACCGAGTGGATCACGAGGTCGGCCCCGTGCTCGAACGGCCGCTGGTTGACCGGGGTCGCGAACGTGTTGTCGACCACCAGCAGCGCCCCGTGCCGACGAGCCGCCGCAGCCGCCTTCGAAAGGTCCACCACCCGCAGCCGCGGGTTCGTCGGACTCTCGACCCACACGATTTTCGTCGTCGGACGAAACGCCGCCTCGAGCGCCGCCTCGTCGTCGAAGTCGACCTGCGACCAGAGGAGCCCCTTCGGGCCATGGACGGCGTTCAACAGCCGAAACGTCCCGCCGTAGACGTCGTCGGGCACGATCACGTGATCCCCCGGGGCCGTGTGCGCCTCGAGCAACGCGTGCTCGGCCGCGAGTCCGCTCGAGAACGTCGCGCCGAACCCCACCCCCTCGAGCGACGCCAGCACCCGCTCGAGGATCTGCCTCGTCGGGTTGTTCGTCCGCCCGTAGTCGAAGCCCAGGTGCTTTCCCGGCGACTCCTGCACGAACGTGGACGTCTGGTGAATGGGGGGAACCAACGCGCCGGTCGAAGGGTCGGCGTCCTGGGCTTCGTGGATGGCAAGGGTGTCGAATCGCATGGGGGGAGGCCTTTCAAGTTCGGGAACGATGGAATCGGAGGGTGAAGGGGGAGCGGACTCGGGTCCGCGCGGGGGACAGGGAACCGATCAGCGGTGCGTGAGCGCGCGAAACGAGCGCACGAGGAGCCCCGCGCGCGCCGCGCGCGAGGTCGCGAGCCGAATGGCCTCGGGGGCGCACGGCGCGGTCAGGCAAAGCCACACGGGCGTGCCCGCCTCATCGATCTCGAGGCTCCGCTCCACCCCGACGCCCGCCGTCGCGAACGCCTCGACGACGATCGATCGGGCAACGGGACCCGCGGTCGACGAAGCGGCCGCCATCCACGCGCTCTCGATCGGCTGCTCGGGCCCGACCGCGCACGGGGTACCCGTCGCGCTCTGCCGCGGGGCCGACGGCGCGTGCGTCGTGGTCGCGAGTTCAACCAAATCGTCGAGCAACGACGCCGCCGTCGGAATTCCCCCCGCGCCCGGGCCCGCGAGGAAGAGATCGGCGATCGTGTCGCCCTCGAGCCGCACGCCGTTCTGCGCGTCGGCGACACCCGCGAGCGGGTGACTGGCCGGGACGAACGCGGGCGCCACGTACCCACGCGCCCGGTC
>JANNRO010000451.1:0-4031 GCA_031401505.1 Planctomycetia bacterium | reverse complement strand
CGGGTGTCGACGGAGAAATTGGTCTGGACGCGATCGCCGACGACGTCGAACGCCTGGCCGAGTTTGACGAGCACGATCTCGTCCTTCGGCGTGTGGTCGATCAGGTCTTCGCCGACGAACTCGAGGCTGCCGTCGGCATCGTCCTTCTGGAACACGCGAAGTTTGCCCTTGGGCAACGGCATCCCGAGTTGATTCTGCTTTTCGTTCTTGAAACGGACGTAGACGTCGACCTTGGGGTTGGCCGAGGAACGGATGTCGCGATCCTGCCGCGGCTCGGCGAACGCGCCCCACGAGGCGGCCTCGGGGAGGCCGTAGTAGACGAGCACTTTCTCGACGTTCGCGTCGTGAGCCGTCGGAAAGAGCGCGATCTGCTGCGTCGAGGCTTCGAGCACGTCGGCCGGCCGGCCCAGCGTGTAGAGGTGGTACTCGAAGAAGGACTTCTCCTCGAAGCCTCCGTCCTGCTTCGCGCCGTCGGCGTCCATCGCCGAGAGCAGTTCGGGCTCCCACCCGTGCGCGTCCGCACGGATCTTCTGGACGTCGCCCGCGACCAACTTCAGCTTCGCGCCGCGGTACGACGCTCCGGAGAGATTGAGCAGGGTCACCCACGCGCCGAGGTCGGCCTTGGTCGCGTCGGCGTTCAACACGAGGTTGTAGTCGGCCCGCCAGGTCAACCCCGCCGTCTCGTAGCTCGTGCGAACCAGGTGCGATCCACCGTTCGCCGCCGATGTTTTCCACACGAGCGTCGGTCGGGTCAGGAGTCCGTCGGGCAGCGCGGGAAGACGCAGCCCCGGATCGCGAGACGAGAGGTAGCGCAGCGCTCCGTCGGCGGCCCGAAGCACGACCGTGCCCTGATTGACCGAGAGCACGGTCCCTTCGACTTTCGCGACGACCGCGCCGTCCTTCGTCGTCTCGTGCGTGATCGTCTTGTCGACGTAGCGCTCGAGGATCTTGTCGGCGCTCGCGAGGTCGAAGCGAAACGCCTGTTCGAGCACCTGTGCACCGCCGGCCCCGGAGAGGTCGACGAAGGTGACGGTCGTCGGGTCGATGAACTGCGCGACGTCGGTCAGTTTCACTTCGCCCACTCCGGTGGGGATGTCGAGCAGGCGGACATCCTTCACGATGCCGTAGCCGGGCACCTGCCAGGCGGCCATCGGGTTGTCGCCCGCGCGCTGCTGGGCCACGAACTGCGTCGGGTCGAAGCCGGCCGGGTCGGCCGACGAGTAGATGGTCAGCGTGACGCCCGGCGGCGGGGGAGGGGCCGGGTCGGTCGGCTCGCCCGCCCGTGAACGGGAGGCCCCCCCGGCGAACAGGCTGGAGGCACAAAGGGCGATCACGGCGACGAGAGAACGCGGCATGGCGGCTCCGAAGACCCCCGTTGGACACCGGAGAACGGTCCGCGGTTCCGCCGAAAGTCCCTCACGTGCCTCATCTTCGTTGGCCGATGGGGAGGCGTCCATGCCCGTCGCCTCCGCCACGTGCTGCCCGCAGTGTCGCCGTCCGGTCAAGGACGACGATCTCGCGTGTGAACTCTGCGGCCTTCTGCTCCGACGTACCACCGGCGCGCCGGTCCCGTCCCCCCTTCCCTCGCACATCCCGCCCCGAGGCTCGCCGTTCGAGCCCCCGGTGACCGCCTCGTTCGTCGCCGACGCGACGTACGAGGAGCCGCGAGTCGACTCGATCGCGGGAGTGTCCCCGCCGTGGTTCTTCATCTCGATCGGGGCGCTCCTCGCACCCCTCCTGACGTTCACGCCCATCCTTCAGTACGCGGGCTGGTTTTTCGGCTCGCTCTGCCACGAGTCGGGCCACGCGGCGATGGGCTGGTACTTGGGATGCCCCTCGATCCCGGCCATCCGGCTCGACGGCCACGCCGCCGCGATCCATCAGGAGCAATCGAAGTTCCTGTGCGCCATCGTGATGGCAGCCTTCGCCTGGCTCGCGTGGCGCGACCGCGCGTCGCGGGGGCGGCAGGTGACGTGGATCGCCCTCCTCGCGATCTACCCCGTACTGGCGTTCACGGGCGCGCGCGAGGCGGCATTCCTCTTCGCGGGGCACCTGGGCGAACTGGCCTTCGCGACGTACTTTCTCTCCCGCGCGGTCTCGGGCGGCTTCACCGGATCGGCCGCCGAGCGCGCCGCGCACGCGATGGTCGGGTGGTTCCTCGTCGGTCGCAACGTGTGGCTCGCGGGCGGACTCCTCTGGAAAGAGTCGGTGCGCGACTGGTACGCCGACAGCGGCTCGTTCGGGCTGGTCAACGACTACCTGCGCATCGCGCGCGAGGTCTTCGGTTCGTCGATCGCGGTGCCCGCGACGGCGATGCTCGTCGTGGCACTCCTCGTGCTGCCGACCGCGCTCTGGATCGGCAAGCGATCCGAGAGCTGAGATCCGGGCGCTGAACGCGCGCGTGCGCCGATCAAACGGCGGCGGCGGCGGTCATCGCGGCCGGCGCGGCCACACCGGCGGCGTTGTGGCGGAACAGCACGCGCAGATAGCGCACACGTCGCTTGAACAGATCGACGTCCATGCGGGTCTTGTAGTAGTCGAGCGTCTTCTGATAGTCGCGCACCTGGCGTCCGAAGAACGTCTTCAAGAGCCAGTGTTTGACCGGCGACCGCGCGCGGATGTAGTGGCCGAGCATCCGGGGCACGGGCTCGATGAACTGTTCGAGCGCCTGGAGCGCGAATTGGAGCGTCGGAACGACCTGATCGGTGATGTCGCGTCGTTCGAGCAGTTCGAAGCCCTGCCTGGCGGCCGCGGCGAAGTACGGCGCCTCGGCGTTGACGATGTCCTTGAATTCCTCGCAGGGCTCCTTGACGAACATCCCGGACACGAGCAGGTAGCCACCGGGGCGCAGGTGCTTGCGGCACTGCGAGAGCCCTGCTTCGGTCTCGAAGTAGTTCTGCGACTCGCTCATCAGCACGAGATCGACGGGGTCGGCGTGGCCGTGATCTTCGAAGCGTCGATTGACGAAACTGATCCGGGGATGCGAGCCCTCGAGATAGCGGCCGTGGTTGCGGTCGGGCGAGAGCGCGATCACGGTCTTGCCACGGCCGGCCATCGCGCGGGCGACGTCGCCGACGCCGCAGCCGACGTCGAGCACGCGGTGAACGTCGGCGGGCAGGAGGTCGGCCAGCGTCTCGGTGTAGCGGGACTGGGCGCGACGCAGCGCGTCCATCGTCAGGGCGTCACCGGGCTCGAAGTAGCCGTAGTGGAGCGAGTCGAGGCCGACCACCTCTTTGACGAAATACAACTCGAGGTCGTAGCCGCCGTATTCGAAGATGTTGTGGTCGAACGACGGTTTCGGCATCTGCGCGGGAGTCTCACCGGGGCGAATTCCCGCGAAGAACGCCGGGGATCCGCACGATCCAGTCTACCCACGGAACGCCCGCATCCGAATTCCGTCTGGATCAACCGACGCAGGGGTTGCGATCGTGGCGCGCGGCTCGATGAACGTCGGGTTCACTTCGGTCCGTCGTCGGACTCCGAGCTAGGCGGCGCGACGATCCCCATGACGCAGTCCTCGGCCGGCACCGCGACGTCGCCCATCTCGGAGAGATCGGTCGGAGCCGCCGGAGCCAGCAGCGGCTTCGGGGCGTCCTCGCCCCGGCTGCAGGCGGCGAATCCGAGCACGGCGAGAACCGACGCGGCCGCCGCGCGCACCCAGCGGACGCGCCGCTCGATGGCCGCGCGCACGCGCCCACAGTCCTTCGTGACGATTCGCCCGTCGGCGCGGCGATGAAGGCGCATGCAGACGCGGCCCTCGCTCGAGCGGATCAACGTCTCGGCTTCGCCGCGAGTCAGTTCCGACACGTCGTAGACGTGAAGGCTGCACTGTCCGCAGAAGCGCTTGCGCGCGTCACCGGTCATGTCGGCCCAGGACACCGGGCACGGCGTCGCAATGCGCAAGGAGTCAAAGTCGATCGGGGTGCGGTGTGCCATAGGAACGCTCCGGTGAAGGGTACCCCTGATCGGACACCGTCGATGCCGGTCAGTTCCCCCTGGGTGCATGACCGTAGTTGCGCACTTCCCAGTCC
>JANNRO010000450.1:0-18363 GCA_031401505.1 Planctomycetia bacterium | reverse complement strand
TCGATGGCTACCGGAAGCGCCGCTCGTAGATCGTTCTCGGCGACGACGTGTCGGGGTTGTCGGCTCGCGCTCCGGGGACGGTACACGACCGTCCACCACCGCCTCAGGGCTTCTTCTGTGGCATGTCGGCCGAGGAGCAGGCAGCGAACGCCAAGGCGGTTGCGACCACGATCGCCCTTCGAAGGCGGCGGTCGAGCGCGGAGACCATGGACATGGGGGACCTCATGGGCGGGTACCGGCCGGGGAACTCGAGGGCTCGCAGTCTAGGCGAACTCGTCGGGCTTGGGTGCCGCTCGACCGAGGACCATCCCCCCCACCGCCGCCAAGACGAACAGACCGAGCACGGCGCCGACCGCGAGCCAGACGTTTCGCGCCGCGTCATCGCGAAGCGCGCGCTCCGGGGCGCGTTCCCGTCGATCGGCGATCGCCGCCGCGCCACCGTAGGCACCGGGGACCCATCCGTCGAGGAAGTAGCCGATGTACTCGTCGGCGGCAACCGCCGCGAGCGGGCCCTCCGTGCGGGTCGAGTGGAGCCCTTCGCGCTCGCGACGTACCCGGTCGAGCACCAGCGCCTCGAGCAGCGCCAGCAACGAGGGCTCGCCGGCGGTCGGATCCGCCTGCCCGGACTCCTCGATCCCGCGCACGAGCCACTTGGCGTGGGCCTCGGCTCGTTGGGCGGACCGGTCGGGCCCGTCGAAGAAGGGCACGCCACCGGACTTGGGCCGCCAGAAGCCGTCGCGCAGCCAGACGAACAGGCGCGCCGCGGGATCGGTCGCCCCGCGTGCGTCCGCTCCGAAATCCGAGACGACGTCCCCCGCCGCGAAGGCACGTTGCGCGGCGGAGCGCTCGAACGTGGGCGGGTCGGCTCTGGCGCCGCGCGCGTCGGGCCAGACCAGTGCGATCGGGAGAACCAGAAGAAGGGAGAACGACAGGCGATTCACTTTCCGTCCTCGACATGCAACAGCGCGTCGTCGGCGAGCCACTCGGTCGGAGCTCGATCGTCGGTCAGGACGAACGCCCCGCCGGCGCCGCGCAGGTACCTGACCAGGAACCGATCGAGACAGAACGCCGCGGTCTCGAGCCGTGGATCGACGCCCGACGCCACGCGCGGGGCCGCGACGTCGTTGGTCCCCCAGATCGCGACGTTGCCCGGGTAGAGGGCGTTGGGGACGAGCCACGCGCGCCCGTCGAACGCCTCGGCGACGCTTTCGGCGAGACAACGCACCAACCGTCCCGCGGCCCCCATCTCCGAATCCGAGTTGATGCCGAGTGCGCCGTTCGGCGTCAATCGTCGGCGACACGCTTCGAAGAACTCGACCGTCGACAGGTGGAACGGCACGTACTGCGTGCGCTGGTAGGCGTCCACGAGAATCAGATCGAAGCGTTCGCCGGCGGGGAGCGCCGCCATCGCCGCCCGGCCGTCGACGCCCACGTGGAGCTCGAGGCCCGGGGGAAGGGCCCCGAGGTGTTTCCGAGCCAGTTCCACGACCCTCGGATCGATCTCGATGCCGGTGACGCGCGGCGCGCGGTCCGCGGGCGCCGTGATCGAGAGGACGCGATGGAGCGATCCGCCGCAGTATCCGACGATCAATACGCGCGGCACGCCGCCGTCGGGACGGGTCCAGGGTTGACCCGCGAACCAGGCACCCAGCGCCAGATGCTCGTAGTAGCGACCGCCCGTCAACGCCGTGTTCTCGTCATCCGACAGCCGGACGCTCTGGTACGACGTCGTGTCTTCGTCGAAGCCCAGGAAACGGCCGCGATGACTGGCCGTCCAATCGGAGAGCAACGGGGCGGGGCCGGGCGCAGGGCCCGCTTCCGTTCGCTCGACCACGCGAATCGTCGAATAGGCGGTCTCGACTTCTTCCCGCTGTCCCGGGTCGCGGCGCAGCGGCCCGCCGATGGCGAATGCCGACAGACCCGTGACGGCGAGCGTGGCCAGCGCCACCCAGCGCGGTGTCCGGCGCGATGCCGACGCAGCCGGGTCGACGGATGCGACCGACGCGGGCGCCTGAGCGATCGCGGCGCGGCTCCTGCCCGTGGCAGGCACCCGTCCGCCACCCGCGAACCAGGTGGCGACCACGCCGACCGCCGAAAGTCCGGCCGCCACGAAGAACGTCGCGCGCGTGCCGAGCACCGGCAGCAGCGCGAGAGGGGCGAGGTAGCAGCCGAGCACGTTGCCGAGCGTCGATACGCCGTAGATCGATGAGACGCAGCGTCCGACCCGCCCCCGTCGAGACAGCGCCTGTACGAGCAACGGGGGCACGGCCGCGAGGTGGTAGACGCCGAGCCCGCTGACGAGCGCGTGTCCCACGAGGCCGAGCGTCGTCCGGTCACCCGGTCCCGTCGAGACGCCGTGAAGGCCTGCCAGCGTGATCCACACGACGGCGAACGCGAGCAACCAACGCCTCGAGAGTCCGAACGCGGAACCCAGCACGGACATCGCGAGGATCGTGCCGATCGTGACCGCCCACGTGCCGATGTCGGAGCCGAACCGAGGCGCCAAGCGGCGTAGTGTCGCGAACTCGACGAGCGTCAGCGCGACGCCGCAGGCGAACGCCGCGACGAGCGCCCAGGTGACGGCGCCCCGACTTGCCGGTGCTCCCACTTCGGACGGATCGGACGGATCGGACGGTGGGGTCGAACGGCGTACGGGACCCGCATCCGAGGCATCGACGACCGAAAGGAGCCATGCCGCGATGCCGAGCGCCGCCGCGGCGACGAGCAGAACTCCGCGCGAGCCGAACGCGGGCACGAGCGCCATCGGGACGAGCGCGCAGCCGAGAAGCCCGCCGAGCGTACCGGATGCGCCGACGAGCCCGGATGCCCGCCCCGCGGTCGATCGGGTCGCCCGAAACGCGACGAGGATCGGCGTCAGGGCGCCCATCACGAGCAGAGGAGGACCCGCGAGCACGGCGGTCCCCGCCAGGCTCCCGAAGAGGGACAGCGGATGCGGGCGATCCGCCCCGATGGACGCGGGAGCGAGCCACTGGGCGAGCTCCGCACCGAGGTGCGCCGCGCCCGTGAGCCAGAGCGCCCCGAACACGAGAAGCCCGACGACCATCGATGTGCCCCCGCCCCGATCGGCGAGCCGCCCCCCCATGCCGTAGCCGAGCGCGAGGGCCGACAACACGACGGCGACCGTGTTGGCCCAGACGTGGGTCCCTTGCCCGAACCACGGCGCGCAGAGCCTGACGATCGCGAACTCGACGGCGAGACAGGCGAAGCCGGCGAGGAACGCGACCGGGAGTACCAGCGACAAGCCGTCGCGCGAGAAGCCGCCCGAACGGCGCCGCGGGCCCGGGTCCGACGCCACGCTACTTCGTGTGCACGCCGGGTTTGTCGTCCATCGCGGGAGGCGGCTGCTCGCCCTTGCAGCGCTCGGTCATCTCCTCCATCTTCGCCTCCGCCTTCGCCTTGTAGGAGGTCTCGCCAACTTCCGCGCACTTCTCGTAGAGCGTGCGGGCCTTGCGCAACTCCCCGGCCGCCTCCTGCTCGACCGCCTTGTCGAAGAACGCCTTCGCGGACCTCTCGTCGAGATCCTGCTGGCTCGAGCCCGCGTCGGTCGTGGGAGTCGTCGGAGGCGGTTCGGCCGATGCGTCGGTCGCGATGACGATCTGCTCGAGCGCGACGGGGAAGATCCAGCCGTACATCTGGCTCTTGCGGATCGAGAGCAGATTGCGGTCGAACATCCCGTCGAGCGTGCGATCGAACTTGGCCGGCATGCGGACGGCGATCCCGTCGCGTCCTCCCTCGATGCGGCACTCGTCGAGCGGCTTGCCGTTGATCACGACGTTCACTTCGTGGTCGAGGTCGATGAGCGAATCGTTCAGGAAGAGCGTGATCCCGCGGATGCCGACCGATTTGATGTCGACGGTGTTGCCCTTGATCTCGGTCTCGACCGTGGGGAGGGCGTTGCCTTCGTCGAGCACGTCGAGATTCATCCAGTAGGCGAACCGGTGGGCGCTCTTGTCTTTCACCACCCATTTGAACGACTTCGGCAGCACGCGCCGGACCGAGCCCAACCATTCGGCAAGCGCCGTCGGTGGGCCCTTCGTCAACCGCTCCGCCGGGTGGCCGCCGTCGGCCAGCGTCTTCGCGACGGGAGCCACCTTGTCGCTCGTCTGAACCACGTACACCGACGTGTTGCTGAGGTTCTGGACGATGTCGGCGGGAATGTCGGTGGCGTCGCCGTGGACGATGACGCCCGCGAAGTAGATCGGGTACGCCGCCGCGAAGAGGAGGGCCTCCGGCCCGCCTTCGATGACGATGCGGTCGAAATCGACGTGGAAATGTCGGAAGATCAGCGGGAGGGTGAGGCGGTCCTTTCGGACGGCGTCGTCCTCGGTCCACTTGCCCTTCGGCCAGACCGGGGCGTAGACCAGCCAATGGTCCGTCACGGCCGTCATCGATGCCTTGGGGAAGAGCCGTTTGATCGCTTCCTCTCCGGGGAAGGGCTTCTGCTGCTTGGCGTCGTCGTAGTCGTCCTTGCCGTGCAGGACGACGATCATCGGGAGGGGGGGAACCGAGTTCAGTTTCTTCGACTCGCGAAGCGCGGGGTATGCCTTCGGCAGCGACATGCTGAAGCGCAGTTCGCCCCACTTCGTGACGTTCAAGACGTTGACGCCGGTGTTGAAGACGACCTCGGCGTCCTTGAACTCCTTCGGCATCGACTTCTTCTCGAAGTACGGAAGGAACGGGCGGGTCTGGTAGATCAGTTTCTTCAACTGCTCGACGTCGGAAAGGATGCCGACGCCGGTCTCGCCCAGTGCCTTCAACTTGCCCATCAGGTTGATTCGGTGCTTGAACGCCTCGTTCGACTCGCCGTCGAGATACGCTTTCAGCAGCGGAAGGATCTCGGCCTTCTCTTTCTCGTTCGGAAAGCGGGTCTTCGCCGGTGCCGGTGCCGGTGTCGCCGGTGCGCCGGGCTCCGGAATGGGGTCGCCGGCGCGGGCGGGCCGGTCGCCGCGTCCGGTGAAGAGGGCCGTCAGCCCGACCAGCGTCGCGAGAGCGACGCCGACGCGTCCGCGCAAGGGCGAGCGGAGAGAACGATCTCGCATCGGCGAAGTCTCCCGACGATTGGAGGTCACGCGCCCGCGGTTCGAGTCGGTCCGCCTCGAATCGAGGCGGTCGGGCGGAGCCTCGCTTCGGGGTGGTTGGACGACATCAGTTCGGGGAGGGTGGACGACATCGGACGAAGATGAAAACGCATCGCGGCTCGGACCCCCTCGGGGGGACGAGCCGGTGGCGTCGATGCTACCCGAACGGGGCGGGCGACCGGGAGTGCGGAGTCGAAGCGTCTCGAAGCGACGGCGAACCGGAAATCGCGCCGGCGGACGCGCAGAACGACGCCTTCGACCCCTCTCGGCGAACTCACCGAACGCCCGGGTGACGCCGCGCGCGAAAGCCGCGGTCCATGAGCGATCGGTAGAGCGAGCACGGCCCCCCCACCGCGCGAGCCGTGCGGAGCGCCGCCGCGAGATGGGCGTCGGCTACGTCGTCGTGTCCGGCGAGGCGCTGCTGGCGCGCGGCGTTCTGCCGTGACGACGTGTCACCGGCGTCGACGGCGATCGCGCGATCGAACGACGCGATCGCTTCGTCGCGACGACCGGCCGCGAGGAGCGCCAGGCCGCGGTCATTCCACGTCGCCGCGTCGTACTCCTGGATCGCGACCGCCCGATCGTAGGCGACGATCGAGGCCTCGTTCGCACCGGCGATTCGGGCCGCGTTCCCGTACTGACTCCACGCTTGTCCGTCATCCGGGGCCGTTTCGGCCAGCGATCGAAACAACTCGACGGCGCGGTCGAGTCGGCGATGCTCGGGCCATTCGCGCGACGCGTTGGTCGCATCGAGGCGCGCCTGCCAGCCGAGTCCGACGCGCGCGTCCGGATCGTCGGGGTGCGTCGTCAGCACGTTGCGGTAGAGCTCGATCGCTTCGTCCCGCATCGCCGGGTCGCCGACCGAGAGGGAGAACAGGGCCCGGGCCAGATCCCGACCCGACTCCCACTCGTCGGGGCGCGCGACGGCGACCACGCGATAGCGCGCGACGGCGTCGGCGTACTTCCCCCGCCGCTCGGCGAGCCGGCCACGCAGGCGCTCGATCGCCGATCGCTTCTCGGCGGAGACGTCGGGCGGCGCGACGGCGGCTGCGAGCGCGCCATCGAGACCCTCGCCGCCGTCCACGTACGCGCCCCCGCGGATCGCGAGGTCGCCGATGACCGGGTCGTTCCAACGAGTCAGCGCCAGATCGGCGTACCAACGGATCGCCCGCGGGTCTTTCCCCGCGCTCCACGCCGCCGCCTGCGCGTCGGGATTCCCGGCTCGGCCCCACGCGTCGGCGGCGGCGGCGTAGTCGGCGAGCGCGTAACATGCGCGCGCAAAGAGGTCCTCGGCGAGCGCGTCGCGCTCGAGTCCGGGCGCTTCCAGCGCCTCGCGAGCGGCGGCGGGATTTCCGAGCAACCAGTGCGCCTCCGCCGCGACGACGGCGAACTCGCGCCCGGCGGCGGGCGCTCCCGCGGCGGCGGCTTTGACTTCCGCGAGCGCGTCCTCGAGGTAGGGGACGACACGCAGCGAGAGGCGTGACCCGCTCGCCATCTGCGCCTTCGCGGTCTCGATGAGCGCGATCGCGAGACGTCGCCGATCGTCCGGCTCCGGGCGGACCCGGACGACCGATCGGTACGCGGTCACGGCTTCGGAGGGGTTTGCGCCGGCGAGCAGCGCGTCGCCCAGCGCCGACCCGACGCGCGGGTCGGCCGAAGTCTTCGGATCGTCCGCCATCGGACGCAGGAGGGCGAGCGCGCCCGGCAAGTCTCCCGTCGAGCGAAGCGACCGCGCGCGTTCGATGACGACGTCGACCTCGTCGGCGTACGACGAGGACGCGTGCGCCGACAACGTGATCGCCGCGACGCAGGCCCAATGCACCCATGTCCGCCTCGAACGCGTCTGCGATGAGTGGAGTCGGCGGCGCGGCCGACGGGAGTCAGCGAGGTGCATCGGTGCCTCCGCCCGTTTGATACCAGGCGAGCAGGCGATCGGCGTCGCGCTCGCGTTCGACCGGCGTCGCGTCGAACCGGGGTTGGCGGTCCGCGCCCGCGAGTCGTCCCAGCGCCAGCGTGGCGGCTCTTCGCTCGGCCGGCGTGCGGGGCGTGCGATAGAGGTCGATGAGGGCCGGAATCGCCCGCTTCTCATCGGCGTCGGCCAACGCGACCGCGATCGCGTCGCGGGCCGGGCAGGCGGGATCGCGGAGCCTCGCCAGCAGGATCTCGGGGTTGGAGCGTGCGAGATCGAGGAGGCCGCTCTGTGCCCGCCAGACGAGCCGCGCGTCGGTGCGCGACGCCTGCCAAGCGAGCAGGTCGGCGCGCGCCGCGGGACCCGCGTCCGCGAAGAGTCCGTTCCCGTCGAGCACGCTCAGCCAGCGGGGGTCGCGCTCGGTCGGGATCTTCGCGGCATGTCGAGCCAGGGCCTTCCTGTCTTCGTCGTCGAGCCCCGAGAGCGCTCGCGCCGCGTCGTCCGACTCGCGGACGTCCGGCGACAGGAGGCGCGCGACCTCGTCGGCGATTCGGACCTCGACCGACGGGGCGCGTGCCGCGGGCACGTCGAGCGGTACGCGCTTCGCCTCCGACGTGCACGCAGCGAGCGACGTCGCGCCGATGGCGCAGACGACCGCGAGGGTGGCGGAGCGCAGGACGGGGGGTGGGAAGGGATTCGATCGCATGCGTTAATGGCCGAACGTGAACTCCACGACCGATACCCGCCGCGCCCGATACTCGTGGAACTCGGGATCGGTGAGGCTCTTCTCGACGAGCGCGTCCTCCGGTGTCAGGCGGTAGACGAGCCACGCCTCACCCCGCCCCGATTTGACTCCGGGAACGGTGACGGCGCCGGGCCACTCCCCCATTTTCGACACGCGGGCGAGCGGCGCGACCTGCGTGTCGGGTTTGTTCGAATTGCGATAATTGAGGCGCGCCTTCAGCGTGTGGCACTTTTCCTGCGCGGCCGGATCGGGGTCCAGCGGATCGAGGATCACCTTGCCCGACGCGTCCCAAACCTTGACGTAGACGTCGAACGAGCGGTGTCGCGCGTCGGTCGGGATGTTGTGTCCGGCTCCGACGTTGGTCAGCCACGTGCGGATCTCGGTGCCCGTCTCGCCGACCTTGCACTCGACGTCCACCTTGGCGGCCTTCTTCAGCTGCTCCATCGAGTGCCCGCCGGGCCATGAGTGGACGCGACCGCGCCGCACGGGACCGCCGTCGACCAACGGACGGTCGACCCAGGGCATATGACAATCCAGGCAGGTCTGGGCTTCGACCTTTCGCGGCTCGGGCGCGTCGGGTGCGTAGGGCCCGGCGAGCCACTCCTCGCCGGTCTTGTGCTGGTTGTGGCACGCGAAGCAGATCTTGACGGGATCGCGTTGGGCGTCGTCCTTGATCGGGCGACAGGGGCCCGTGGTCTCGAACGGACCGGCGACGCGGTCGCCGGACTGGTGACAGCTGAGGCACGAGATCGCGTCCTCTCGACGATCGTTGCGCGCGATCGGCGTCTCCCAGTTCTCCATCTCGCGGAGCGGCACGGGCGCGTGGCAGCGGATGCACTCCTCCTGCTTCAACCCGTCCGACAGGCGCAGGAAGAGCGGATCCGTCATCGCCTGCCCGTGCCACGAGGCCTTCCACTCGGCGTAGATCGCCTTGTGGCACGCGCCGCACTGGGCGGCCGACTCGAAGCGCGGCGCCGGCGCATCGGCGGGCGCCGCGGCGACCGCGCCGCTCGTGCCGGGCGTCCCCGGCTGCATCCACGGCTCGGACTCGATTTTCGGACCCGAGACCGGCGCGGGCGGCGACGGAAGCACCCTGCGGTTCGGCTCCTCTCCGCACGCCGCGACGACGAGCGCGAGCATGCCGAGGAGGAGGACGCCGCCGGAGGCGATGAGTTCACGTCCTGGCAATCGAACGGGGGATCGCGTCATGCGTCGCTCCTTTGGGCGTCGGCGGCGAGCGCCGATGGACGCCCCACGAATCGAAGGTGAACCGGAGCGCCGGGCACGAGCCGTTCGTCCGAGAGACCGCGGACCGAGTCACCCCCCTCGTCGAGTCGTGCCTCGAAGGCGTATCGACTTCCCGTGAGATATGCGTCGGTGACGACGGCCGACGCACCGCTATCGTCGTCCACGACGTGCTCGGGCCGCAGCAACCATCGCGAACCCGGGCTCAGCTTCGATCCGTCGAGCCAGCGACGAGCGGGGGGCGAATCGGCCGGGAGCACGCTCACGGGACCGAGCGCCCGGGCCGATGCAAGACAGCGCGGAGACGCGAGCAGCGATTCCGGCGTTCCGCGATCGACGAGGCGACCGGCGTCGAGCACGACGATCTGGTGGCCGAGTTCCAGGGCTTCGGTCGCGTCGTGCGTGACGTAGATCACCGTCGACTCCTCGAGGGCGCCGAGCCGACGCACGAGCCCGCGCAGGTCGGATCGTCGGGCCGGGTCGAGATTGGCGAGCGGTTCGTCGTAGAGCAGAACCCGGGGCCTCGGTGCGAGCGCCCTCGCGATCGCGGTGCGCTGGCGCTCGCCGCCGGAGAGCGTCGCCGGACGACGATCTGCGAACGACGTCGGGAGTCCGACCAGTGCGAGCACCTCCTCGACGCGCGGGTGGCGCGCCGCGGACGATCCCGTGGGGCGCCCCTCGAGGCCGAAGGCCACGTTTTCGGCCACCGAGAGATGCGGGAACAGCTCGAGGCCCTGGAAGACCATTCCGACGCCGCGGCGCTCGGCCGCGACCCGCGAGCCGGGATCGGCCATCACGACGCCGTCGATCGCGAGCCGCCCGCCGTCGGGGTCGATGAGGCCGGCCACGAGGCGAAGCAGCGTCGACTTGCCCGAGCCGCTCGCGCCGAGCACGACCGTGATCGTGCCGGGCGCGACGTCGAGATCGACGCCGTCGAGCACGCGCCGGTGACCGAGCGTCTTCGAGATCCCGGCGAGCGTGACGCGGGCGGCGCTCATCGGCGGCGCTCCTCGAGCGCCCGCTGGAGCACGTTCGCGTCGAAGGGGCGGTAGGCCGGCGCGTCCGGTGCGTGGCTCGGATCGAACACGTCGGGCTCGAGATCGAACGCGCTGCGCAACAGTTCGAACATGTACCGGCGAACGAACAGGTTCTTGTCCCGCAGGCGTTCGAGGACCGCCTCGACGCCTTCCCCCGACTGGATGAGGTTCACGACCAATTCGGTGTTGCGGTAGTCGCCGAAGTCATTCTCGGGGTGCGTCACCGAGGCGTGCGCGACGACGGCGGCCCGAACGTCGTCGCGGGGGTGAGCGTGTGCGAGCGACTGCAGCGCCGTCGTCCGCGGGGCGGCTTCCGGGTCGGCGAGCAACTCGATGGCGCGCGCGACGATCCGATTCGTCGCGTCCTTCGCGTCGCCGAGCAGCCGGGGATCGGCCTCCGCTCCCACGAACCGCGCGAGGGCCTGCATCGCGTTCCCTCGGACGGCGGGCACCGGATCGGCCGTCAAGGCGAGCAGCGGATCGACGACCCGGCGATCGCCGAGCGTCCCGAGCACCAGGGCCATTTCGGCGCGTTGGATCTTGCTCTTCGATCGCGCGAGGGAGTCCAGCATGGTCGGAACCATGGCGGACCCGACGAGCGTCGCCGCCCGCTTGACGATCTGGAGTTCCATGACGCCCTTCCCACCGATCGTGTCGACGATGCGTTTCGCCGCCTGCTGGAAGCGCTCGTCGCGCTCGGACACGCGGTGCGCGAGCCTGGGTCCGGTCTTCGACCAGGCGATCAGCTTCTGGTAGGCCGCGGCGCGCTGCGGCAGCCCCGCATCGGGCTCGAATTCGCCCGTGGGCGCCGCAGGGAATGCACGTCGGATCGCGTCGACGGCGTCTTGCAGCACGCGGATGCGCCAGCGCCCCGAACGGGGATGGAGTCGCTCGCGGATCAGCCACTCCGCCGCGTTGCCGACGCCCAGGCGGAGCAACGCGTCGGCGGCCGCGCAGTCGATCGCGTAGTACTCGACGGTGTCCCATCGATCGGCGGGTACGTCGGTGTTGTCGACCCCGGGGTAGTCCCACGAGTCGCGCGGGCGATGGAGGTCTCCCGTGTAGAAGAGCACGCGGCACAGATCGGGAATCACGCGCGGGTCGCCGATGTCTCCGAGCGCGGTGACGGCCGCGGCGCGCACCCAACCCTCGTCGTTCAGATCGACGATGCACGGCACCAATTCGTCCACCGCGCGTCGATCGCCGATCATCCCGAGCGTCACGATCGCGCGCACGCGACGGGGGAGCCGTCCGGGCGGCGTCCGTGTCTCGGACCGCCGGGCGACGGACAGCAGGAAGTCGAACGAGTGGGGCGCGTCGTCGACCAGTTCGTCGATGGCCACGCGGGCCGCCTTCGGATCGTCGGCGGAGGCGCGGTCGAGGCGATCGGCCGCGGTCCGATGGACGCCCCAGGCGACCCAGAGATTCGCGACGTCGGAGGGCGCTTTGAAGTGGTCGGCCGCGAACGCCGCGCCCACGCCCGGGGCGTCGCTGCGGCCCAGCGCCGGCGCGAATTCGTCGCCGCGCAGGCCCGTTGCCAGCGCGAACGTCGCCAGCGCGGCCAGGCGAACGGGGTCAACCTCCTTCGCGAGCGCCGCGCGGACGCTCGCGCGGGCAAGCGCGAGCGTGTCCGCCGGGATCACGTCGGCGTCGAGCGACTTGCGCAGGAGCGCCGCGGCCGTCAGCGCGTCGTCGGCGAGGATCATCGCGGCGGCACGAACGCCCGCTTCGGCGTCGGGCACGACCGTTTCGAGCAGGCGCCGAGCCGCCGCGATCCGTTCGGCGGGCGGCGCCTCCGACCGACCGGCGAGCCGGAGATCGGACTCGGGCGTCGGGACCTCGTCCGCCCCGACGTCGGAGCGAGGTCCGGTGACCGCGATCGAGGTGACGACGGAGATACATGCCGTTACGCATGCGATACGGACGGCGAGACGGTTCACCGCGGGGGCCACTCCTCGGAGCCGGGCGGGAACCGATCTCGCACGCGCCGTACCGCGCCGTCGAGATCGGCGAGTTCGCCATCGAGTTGCTGTTCGCGCAGCCAGCGCAGCAGCGCTCCCATGCGCGGGCCGGGGGCGTAACCGGCGGCGAGGAGGTGTTCCCCCCGCACCAGCGTCGGCGGGAGCACCGGCTCCGAACGATAGGCCGCGAGCCGTTCCTCGCAGAACGTCGCGAGCGACGTGTCGCCATGTGCCGCGCCGCAATCGGCCCGATGCAGCGCCAGATGAAGGGCGAAGTCATCCTGACCGAGGAATTGACGGAGCCGGTTGGGTCGCATCTTCGGCAGGTTGGGAAACTGCATGTGCTTGGCGACGAGATCGGTGACCTGGTCGCGTCGCCTCGTCGGCAGCCGGAACCGTTCGAGAATCGTCTCCCCCATCGACGCACCGACCGCGTCGTGTCCGTTGAAGCGGATGCGTCCGTCGGTTTCGTCGACCGATCGTGTCGGCGGCTTCCCCACGTCGTGGAGCAGTGCCGCGAGCACCAACGTGTCCTGGTCGCCCTCCGACACACCTCCGAGGTCGAGACCGTCGAGCACGAGCGCCGTGTGGACGAAGACGTCCCCCTCCGGATGGAATGGAGGCGGCTGGGTCACGCCGTGGAACGTCAGCGCCTCGGGGAGGATCACGCGAAGCAGGTTCGCCTCGTCGAGCAGCCTGAGCCCGCGGCCGCGACCGCGCTTCAGCGTCTTCAGCAACTCGTCGCGCACGCGCTCGGCGGAGACCGTTGCCACCAGCGGTGCGAGCCGTCGCACGGCGTCGAACGTCAGGGGCTCGATCGCGAAGTCGAGTTGGACCGCGAAGCGCACCGCGCGCATGATCCGGAGGTGGTCTTCGCGAAAGCGCGCCTCGGGGTCGCCGATGGCGCGGAGCAGGCGGGCCGCGAGATCGCGCCGCCCGCCGACGTAGTCGAAGACTTCGTCGGTGAAGGGGTCCTGGAACAGGCCGTTGACCGTGAAGTCGCGCCGCGATGCGTCGGTCGGCGCATCCGAATAGACGACCTCGACCGGTCGCCGACCGTCCACGTAGAGTCCGTCGGCGCGGAACGTCGCGACCTCGACGTTCACGCCGTCGATCGGGACGACGACGACGCCGAAGCGTGCGCCGACGGTCACGGCGTGGGGAAAGAGCGCGGCCCCCACCTCGGGCGGGGCCGACGTCGCGACGTCGTAGTCCGACGGCTCGCGCCCGAGCAGGCGATCGCGCACGCACCCGCCGGCGAAGAGGGCGCGATGTCCCCGCTCGGCCAATCGACGAGCGACGGCGATCGCGGCAGCGTGGGCGTTCGAGACGTTGGCCACGCCCTGAGGGTACTCGCGGGGCGGCCGCCCGACGGGGGTCCCGACCGCCGATCGATCGACGTCAGTTCGTCAAGGGCCCGGGTCGGACGGCACCGGGCGACTCGAAGAGCCTGCGCACGGTCCCGAGCGCGAGTTCGGCTTCCTCCCGATCGGCGGCGGTCGGTGGACGATTCCCGAAGCGAGCCGACTCGTGGAGCGACGTCAGCCGCGCGAAGCACGAAGCGCCATCGGGTCGAAGTCTTGCGAATCGACGCGCCAATTCGCCGCCGGTTTCGCCGGCCTTGAGCGGGATCCCCGCCTTGCGCAAGGCCGTGAGCGCGAGCCCGTAGGGTCCGAGCGGGTCCCCTGCCCGGTCGACGGCACCGAGCGCGGCCGACCGGGCGTGCCGCGAACGAAGGAACCAGACGATCGCCAGGAGGACGACGGCCAGGGTGGGCCAGATCCCGAACGGCGTCTCGCCCGTGATCGCGCCGACCACCGCGCGGCCCAGTCGCACCGCCTCCTCGCCGATCCGGCGGCGGTCGGCGACCGAGAAGCGGATGACCCGATCCCACAACGACTGACCGTCCGCATCGTCGCCCCCGGCGGCGGACGTCTTCTCGCCGCTCGTGTCCTGCGGCGGGGTCGGGTCGTACGCGATCCAGCCGAGTCCCTCGTAGAACACCTCGCACCACGCGTGGGCGTGGTTGCCACGGAACGACCACCGTCCCTGCGTCTTCAACCAGTCGCCCCCGCGGAAGCCGACCGCGAGACGCGTCGCATGACCGAGCGAACGGAGCAGCAACGCCATCGAGGACGCGAAGTACTCGCAGTGCCCGCGGCGAATCCGTTCGAGAAAATCGAGCACCGGTCGATCCCGACGGACCGCCGGCATGTCCGTGGTGTAGGCGAACTCGCGTCGGAGCCAGCTCTCGATGCGCTCCGCCCGCGCGGCGGCGTCGGTGCGCTCCGCGACGACCCGGCGCGCGATCTCGAGGAATCGGGCGGCGTCGGGGGGCGACTCGACGACGTGCGGATCGGGGGCGACGGAGGCGTCCGACCGGCGCCCCCGCGCCGCGCTTCGATCCGGAGACAGTTCGGCCTCCTCCCGATATCGACCGCCCGGAGGCAGCGCGCCGTAGGCGAAGACGACGCCGTCGGGCGCAGTGCCCACACGTCGATCGGCGACGCGCGCGTCGAGTTGCACGCGAATGGCATCGGGCACGAGAAAGAGGTGCGCGTTCGGATCGCCCGCGATGTCCTCGATCTCGAACAGGTGACGTCGCGTCGGCCGCGTCGAGGGAGCGATCGCGACCCAGCCGTCGTCGTCGGGCGCCGCGCTCGAGAGTTTGTTCCGCGGGGTCGAGCGCACCCATTCGCTGCCCGTGTACACGTCGTACGCCATGCCGCGCAGCGTCAACGGCTCGGGTCCCTGCACGCCGCCGTCCACCGTCACGAGCAGCACGGGTTTCTGGTTCTGCTTCACCTTCGAGACGAACGTCAAGCGCATGCTCGTCTTGCCGCCGCTGACGAACGAGTCGAGCGCGCTCGGACCCGTCGCCGCGTTGCGTGCGTTGTTCCCGCGCTCGGCGTCCGAGGCCGCGACCTCCGATCGCGCCCCGGGACCCGAATCCGACGGCCCGCCCGCCGATCGATCGGGAAGCGCCAGGAAGAACCAGAGGCCGAGCGGCAGCGCGGCCACGAGGAACCGCAGCGCCCCGACGACGCCCGATCGGCGACGGGTCCCGGTCGCGCAGACATGTCGGATGACCTTCGCCGAATCGGATCGCCGCGGCGCGGCGAGCACGGTCGCCAGCCGAGCCATGACGGGCACGAGCACCGCGACGTAGACGACGCAGATCACGGACATCTCGCGCGTCATCACGAGCACCGCGGCTCCCGCGATCTGCGCGAGCGAGAGCCCCACGAGAATCGACAAGGCCGCCGACGTCGGAGGGCTCGCGAGCGCGAGCCCCAGCAACGCGCACGCGACGGAGACGAGCGCCGGTCCCGCCGCGTTGTCGGCCTTCGCCTGGATCGCGATCCAGGCGGTCGCGGCGGTCGGAACCGAAACGAACAACGCGAGCCAGACGCGCGAAGGCGACGGCTCGCGGCGCAGCCACAGGCGCGCAAGTCGGACGACGAATCCCATCGCCAGAACGACCAACGCCCATCGGTCGATGCCGGGTACGAGAAGCACCGCCCCCGACGACACGGCGACGGGTCCCAGGAGCGAGTTCGGGAACTGGAGGCGGGGCGCGCTCACGTCAGTCGCCTCGCATCGGAAGCGTCACGAACCGCGAGAACGACGGATCGTCGGCCCTCAACCGAATGCGGTCGGCGACGCGGACGCCTTCGGCGGTGCCGGGTATCTCGTGCGCGCCCTCGGGCGTCGAGGAGATCCACACCAGGGTCGCACGCTCGTAGCGCCCCGGATCGGCGCCGAACGCCGCATGGGGATCGCGATTCCCGTCGGCTTTGACGACCGCGAGCGCGTCGAGCGCGCGCAGCAACTCGCCGTCGCGATGCACGGAGAGGGTGCCCCGCTGGACGCCTCTCGACGTCGCGGACAACACCAGCGTCGGGCGGCAGCCGGCCCGCAGCGATGCACGCAGGATTCCGGCGGCGGCCGAGACGGCGCGCTCGAACGCCGCGTCGCCGGCCCGATCCTTCGATCGGCAGGCGGCCAGCGCGACGATCACGCGACGAGCGGGTTCCTCGCGACGCAGCACGAAGGTCGGGGCGCCACGACGCGCGCTCGTCGCCCAATGGATGCGGCGCGGATCGTCACCGTCGCGGAACTCGCGCAACCCGTGGAACTCGTCGGGTCCCGCCGCGACGGCGCGCGTCCGCGCCGCCTCCCGGGACCTGCCCCGCAGTCGGTCGAGGAGCGCCGGCGTCGGAACGCCCTCCCGCGGGTGGACGAGCACCTCGGCCGGCGCGTCGGTGTCTCTCGTCGCGGCGAAGATGCCGAGCGGGTACGTCGAAGACACCCGGACCGGACGAAGGCGGCGCCAGCCGCGCCGCTGAAACGTGACCGATACCCGTGCCGTTCCTTCCCCGTGCGAAGGCACCGTGTCGAGCCCGATCTCGAGCGATTGCGGGCGCGTCGCGAGCCCGAGGTCGTCTTCGAGGCGCAGCGTCTCGGCCGGTCGGCTCGTGGGGTTCGTCGCGATGAACTCGAGTGCGGTCTTGACGTCGACCCGCGCCCGCGGCGCGATCCGTCGTACGACGCTCACGCGCGCGACGTTCGCCGCCGACAACGGCCATCCGAGCGCGGCGCATGCGAACAGCAGGCAGGCCAGCAGGCGAAACGACGACGAGGGGAGGAACACCGCGAAGAGCAACAGCACCCAGAGGAGTGCCAGAACCATGACGCCCATCGGAGTGGGCGAGACTCGAACGGCGTCGGGCACCGAAGTCCGGGCGCGCCGTCGCCAACGGTACGCGATCCACACGTGGGCGATGACCACCGCGGCGTAGAGGGCCGGCAGGTAGTCGAGGAGGCAAAGCACGCCGACGACGAGGGCTCCGAGCGAGAGTCCGACGATCGCCCGACGTCCGGTTGTGGCGGGGTCGCTCCGGGGGCGTGCGCGCGCCGCGCGCGGCGGGGAGGCCGATGGATCGCCGGCGACGCCACGCACCGGGTTTCGCGACGACGCCTCCGGACCGCTCTCGGGCGGGTCGTCGAGCGCGGAGAGGGCCTGATCCTCCACCACGCTTGGAGTATACGGATGCGAGGCGCCTTTGTTCATCGGGGGGTAGGCTCGGGGGATGGCAACGCCCGTCCGTCCTGCGTTCGAGACGTCGAAGGTGGCGGGCCGCGCGTGAGTTACGAGGCCCCACCCGACTCCGACGACGCGCGCGCCGGCCCGCCACCCACGCCGGATCGGCGGCTGCACGGGCGCACGGCGAGGTCGTTGCCGTTCGGCACGCTCGAATTCGTCCTGCTGCTGGCGGTTTCGATCGGCGTCGCGGCCGTCTGGATCCCCTGGCGCGCCACCGATGTGCGACGTGCCGACGAGGCGCGTGCGATCGAGACGATCCGACGCATCGCGGCCGCGCAAGGGGTGTATCGAACGGCCGCCGTCGCGCGGGTGGGCCCGTCGGCGGAATTCGCCACGTTGGCCGATCTCGCGCGTGCGGGACTCCTCGTTGATCCCGTGGTCGCCGACGATCCCGTGCCTCATCTGGACGTCGGCGGGTATCGAGTCGAGGTTCTCCGTCCGGAGCGACTCGAGATCAACGGCCGCGTTCGCTGGACGCGCGGCGCCGGCCGCGTCGATCCATCGCTGGCACCGATCTGGTTCGCGGTCACGGCGATTCCGCGGCGGGGCGCCGATCTCGGGTTGCGGTCCTTCTACATCGATTCGAAGGGCCGCCTCTTCGCGGCGGAAGGCGTCCAGGACGCCGACCGGGATCCGTCACGCGCGCCCCCCGCGCGCGAGTTGATCGACGATCGCGAAGAGATGGGCGAGGGGCCGATCTGGCGGCTCGAGACGACGCGCGCGACCGCCGCGAAGTGATCGCCCGTCAGGATCGGGGAAGGACGATCTTCACGTCGTGCCGCGTCGTCGAACCCGGCGGCGGAACGTCGAGGCTCTCGGGGTCGGTCGTGGCACGGGGCAGATCGGGATAGCGGTTGCGCCACATTGCCTGCCGGGGCTGGGCATCGAGTCGTTCGCCATCCACTTCGAGGCGCATGCGTCGGCCGTACGCGAAGACGGGTCGATATGACTCCGGAACTTCGATCCGCCACGCACCGTCCGCGTCGGTCGTGGCCCGGAGCGGCGGAAGCGCGGAGTCGCCGTTCCAGGGCGGCGCCGCACCGACGCGGACCGGAATGCCGGCGGCGATCGTCCCGGACCCGTGCCTCATCGTCCCGTGCAGCACGAAGACGCCCGTACGCGCGGGATCGAGCCGAATCGTCGCGCGCTGGTCGTACCAGCCACCCTCGGTCTCGATGACACGACTCGTCCGTCCCTCCGCAAACGCGACGATCACGAGGCCCGCGGGACTCCAGTCCGGCAGCCGACTCCCCGTCCACA
>JANNRO010000449.1:0-5965 GCA_031401505.1 Planctomycetia bacterium | reverse complement strand
ATCGACTTTCTCCTCTCGGGCGGCTTTCCGGGCGACGGGAAGCCGAAAGGGGTTCGCTTTCCCGATCCCCGAGGGGCGACCGCGAGACTCGATGGCGTGTCCGTTCTCCCGCTCGAGCGCATCGTGGAATTGAAGTTGGCTTCAGGGATGTCCGCGCCCCATCGATTGAAGGACCTCGCCGACGTCATCGAACTGGTTCGGACGCTCGATCTCGACGAGGCGTTGGGCGATCGCCTCGACTCGTCCGTACGGGACAAGTACCGGGAGCTGTGGAAAGCCGCCCGCTCGGCGGGGCCGGACGATCCACGGTAGACTGACGGCGGTCGATGCCCGTGCCCGCGGCGGGTGTCGGGTGGCGAATGACGGGAGGGGCGGACGATGCGCGGACGTGGAATCGGTACGGCGCCGACATGGTCGGCGCTGGCGGTGGTCATCGTGTTGGGCGCGCCCGTCACCGTGACGAAGCGCGCCCGGGCCGAAGACGCGCCCGCGGGTTCGATCCCCCTTCCGCTCACGGGACGGCAGACCGTGCGCGCGGACGGAAAGCGGTACGTCATCGACGGCAAGCAGGTCATTCCGGCGGGCGCGATCATCCGGGTCGAGGCCAACGTCCAGATCGTCGGGATCAACGATGCGAGTCTCGAGGTGAAGGGGGGCTTTCTCGTCCACGGCACGCAGGACTGCTGGGTCGGGATCACCAACGTGGACTTCAGTCCGACCGTCGCGCCCGACAACGAGATCCACTTCGACATGGCCAATCTCGGCGGCTGCAAGTTCGTGACGTCCGAGCAGACCGCGTTCGAGGGCGGCTTCACCTTCGAGAACAGCGCGCTCCAGTCCGACTGCGCCTTCTCGTTGCGGATCCGCTCCGGCTACATCCGGTTCATGACGGCCAACGTGAAAGTGCCCGCTCGGATCGAGGCGCTGGTCGGCAAGGGGAAGGCCCCGGAGGTCGCGATCCGCACCTCGTGGATGCAGGACGTCACGCTGGTCGGTCCGGGCGACACCACCATCCGCAACGCGGAGATCAAGGGCACGCTCGACGCGACGTCGTTCGATTCGCTGATCGTCGACGGGTGCGACATGTTCAGCAACATCGTCTTTCACCAGCCTGTCGAACTGGGGTTCGGAAAACTCCAACTCCTGAAGTGCAACCTCTTCGGCGGCTCGAAGCTCGTGCTCAACCGACCGAAGGGTCCCAAGACGAGCGTAGAGAAGGTCCGCGTCGAGAAATTCCACTTCGACAACGGGTCGGGCGCCGATCTCACCGACAAGGCGATCAAGGAGCGCATCGACGACGGTGCGGACGACGAGAACGTGTCGGTCAAGGCGTTCTGGCAGAACCCCGCCGACCGACGTCATTTCTTCCTGAGCGATTCCCTGCGCAAGCGACGCCCGGCGGGGCCGGACTGACGGTTCCTCGGGCAGCGGCCCATCCGGGCGACGCCTTCCCGTCTCGGCCGATCGCGAGTAGGACGTGCGCATGTTGCTCTCGGACCCCAGCGGACATCGCGACGTGGCGTTGGGCCTGTGCCGCAGCACCGGTCGATGCCTGTTGGTATGGAACGCGCGATCCACGCAGGGAGAGGCGCAGCGGTTCTGGGATCTGCCGGGCGGCACCGTCGAGTCGGGCGAGAGCATCCGCGGCGCCCTGGAACGCGAATGGCAGGAAGAAGTCGGCTGGACGCCGGTCATCGGCGATCTGCTCTTCGTCAGCGACGGGGCCAAACGGACGGCGCCCGGTGAGCCGCCCCTCTACACGTGGCGTACGTTCGTGTTGTCGGTCGAGCCACCGGCCTTCGGCCTGATCAACAAGCCCGGCCCCGAAATCGAGAAGGTCGAGTTCGTCCACGATGCCGACGCGCTGCTTCGACTCTCGGCGCCGTATCACCGCCCGTTGCGCGAGTTCCTTGCCGGGCGGGGGCCTCGGCTCGCGCACGTCGATTGGATCGAGCCGGAACCCGCGGCCGATCGGACGGCGGTCCCGTCCGCGATTCGGCATCTGGCGGTGCTCGCCTCAGCCGCCGCGATGGGGGACGCTGCACTCGTCACGTCGGAGACGATCGCCGCGCTGGCCGACGGCGTGCCCGACGCGACGATTGAGGAGACGCTGCTGCAGATCGTCCCCTACGCCGGTTTCCCCCGCGCGCTCGCGGCGTTCGCGGTCGCTCGTCCGCTGCTCGGTCCGTCGACGGGACCCGCGTCCGAGTCCGATGCTCTTTCCCGGCCCGCGATCGGTGCCACGGGTTTTGCAACCGTGTACGGCGACTCGGCCGAGCGGGTGACGAAGGGGCTCGCGGGGCTTCATCCGCTGCTTCCCGCGTGGACGAAGGAATTCGCGTACGGGCGCGTGCTCGTGCGCGAGGCCATCGATCCGCCGACGCGGGAACTGCTGGCGGTCTCGATCCTGACCGCGCTCGGTCGCTGTGATGACGCGCTGCTCGGTCACATGCGCGCGGCCGTCCGCCTCGGCGCCACGACGGACGCCGTGTTCGGCGCGATCGCCGTCGTGCCCGCGAGCGCGGGTGCCGGCAAACGTGCCGCGGCGCGGGCGCTGCTGGTCCGCCTGTAGACGAGGTGTCGCGCCTCGTGCGCTACTTCATTGCGGTATCGTCGACCACGTCGGTCGAGAAGCCGAACGAGAACATCGCGCCGCTCGAACCGCCGATCATCGGGTCGACGTGGGCCGTCGAGAATTTCTTCTGCTGATCGGGCGTCAACGTGTCGCGCATGCGCGACTTGGCCCCATCCTGAATGCGCTTCTGCGCCTGACCGAACGTCTCGGTCCGGCCGGGAATCTTGCGGCTCGGATAGCCCATCAACGCGCCGAGGTCGAGCGTCATCGCGCCCTCACCCAGTTTCGGCATCGATTCCTTCTCGACCTCCTCCCACGTCTTGCCGTCGGAGTCGGGGATCTTCTTCAACTCGTCCATTTCCTTCTTCGCGTCGGCGACGGCGCGTTCGAAGTCGTCCTTCTGTCGGGGCGAGAGGTCGAGGTCCTTGGCGGCGTCGGCGACCGAGCCGTACATCTTGGGGCCCGCGAATGCGATCTGCGGCCCGGGGCCGCCTTCGGCCGTCGCGAACTCCAATGCCTTCGAACGACCCTTCTCGGTCTCCTCGAGGGTCGCGAGTCGCTTCTCGAGCGCGGCGATGACAATTGCGGTCGAGGTCGTGCCACCCGCGTCGGGCGCCAACCCGACGGGCATCGGCGCCGACGCGAGCCCCGAGGAATCGGGCGCAGCGTGGGGAGCGGCGATCGGCGCGGGCGGGCGCCCCACCGGCAGTTGCTCTTCGAGTGTTCGGATTCGGGCCGAAAGCGTCGCGAGTTCGTCGGGCGCCGGCTGCCCACAGGCGCCTGACGCACCGGTGCACGACGAACAGCAAAAGACGCCGGTTTTCCACGCGGTGTAGCCCGAGCCCGCGAGCGCGAGCACGGAGAGCACGACGGCAGCTTTGGACATGAAACCTCCTGCCCGTGACGGGCCCTCAACGGTACGACGCTCACCGGTGCCGGCGGGTTCCGCGACGGGACCACCATCCAAGGATCTACTCGCCGATCGTAACGAGAAGCGCGCCCTTCTCGACGGCCTGCCCCGGCTTCACGTGGATCTTCGTGACCCGCCCCGCGCGGTCGGCCCGGATCTCGTTCTCCATCTTCATGGCCTCGAGCACGAGCAGCGGCTGCTTGGCCTCGACGGTCGCGCCTTCCGCCACGCGGAGTTCCTTCACGATGCCCGGCATCACGCTCTTGATCTGCCCGGTGCCGACAGCCTTCTTGGCGCCCCCCGTCAGGCGATTCGACTCGCGCGTGCGCTCGTCCTCGATCGGCACGCGCACTTCGCGGTCGTGGAACTGGAGCACCGCGGTCGAGCCCTCGAAGCGCGCGGCGAAGGCGACGCTCCGATCGTCGAGCAAGAGGCTGTGGAGCCCCGTACCCTCGACGGAGGCCAGATCGACCGGATGGGCAATCCCGTCGACGGTGACGACCGTGCCTTCCTTGCCGGTGGCGATCTCGACGACGCGCGTCTTCCCCGCCCACTCGACGTAGTACTTCATCGGGGCCACCCGCCGAGCTCGCGGCGGCCTTCGCGGACCCACGCCGAGTCGCCGGACGCGGGTCCCGTCCCCGGAGCCGGAATCGCCTTCGGCGTCACGCGCCGATGAAACGCCAAGGCGGCCGCGACGACCGGAACCAGATCGTCCGATTCCGAAGGCGCCCGCTCGCCCGCGTCCGACGGAGCGTAGTTCGAAAGCAACGACGTGTCGTAGTCGCCAGCCACGAACCTCGGGTCATCGAGCACGTCGAGCAGCAACGGCACGTTGGTCGTCAGTCCGCCGATGCGCGTCTCGTGGAGCGTGCGGCGCAGTCGTGCAATCGCCTCGCCGCGGGTGCCCGCGTGGACGATCAACTTCATCAGCATCGGGTCGTAATGGAGCGTGATCTCCTGCCCCGCGAAGAGGTGGCCGTCGATGCGGACGCCGGGCCCGCCGGGCAATTGGAGAGCCGTCACGCGACCCGTCGAGGGAACGAATCCGTTCGCCGCGTCTTCGGCGCAGACGCGCGCCTCGATGGCCGAGCCCCGGGGCGCCGGCGGTTGCGATCCGAAGGACAGCGGCAGGCCCTCGGCGATCCGCAACTGTTCGCGCACGAGATCGACGCCGTAGCGCAATTCCGTGATCGGGTGTTCCACCTGGAGGCGGTTGTTCATCTCCATGAAATAGAACGAGCGATCGGCGCCGACCAGAAACTCGACGGTGCCGGCGTTGCGGTAGCCGACCGACTTCGCGACCGCGACGGCGGCCGCCTCCATGCGACGGCGTAGGTCGTCGGAGACGGCCATCGACGGCGTCTCTTCGATGATCTTCTGGTGCCGACGCTGGACGGAGCACTCGCGCTCGCCGACGGCGACCGCGTGTCCGTGGTCGTCGACGATGACCTGGATCTCGACGTGGCGTGGCTTCTCGACGTAGCGTTCGAGAAAGACGACTTCGCTGCCGAACGACGTCTTGGCCTCGGACGCGGAGCGACGGACCGCCTCGGCCATCTCCTCTTTGCGCTCGACCCGTCGGATGCCCTTCCCCCCGCCGCCGCGGGCGGCCTTGACGAGCAGCGGAAATCCGACGCGCTCGGCGGCCGCGATCACGGCGGCCGCGTTGGTCGGATCGGTCAACTCGGCGCCCGGCGTGATCGGAACGCCCGCCGCCGCGGCCGTGCGCCTGGCGCTGACTTTGTCGCCCATCACGCGCATGGCCGACGCGGGCGGACCGACGAAGTTCAGTCCCGCCTGATCACAGGCCTCGCGGAACGCGGCGTTCTCCGAGAGGAATCCGTAGCCCGGGTGCACCGCGTCGGCGCCCGTGCGGCGCGCGGCCGCGATTACCGCCTCGATCGAGAGGTAACTCTCCCGCGGCGGTGGGGGGCCCAGTCGCACCGCCTCGTGGGCGGCCCGCACGTGAAGTTCCACGCGATCGGCGTCGGAGTAGACGGCGACCGTCCGGATGCTCGCTTCGTGGGCCGCTCGGATGACGCGCAGCGCGATCTCGCCCCGATTCGCGACGAGGAGTTTCCGGATGGGGCGCGGTAGAGGCACGGGGCGAAAGGGTAGCCCGGGGGGGCGGCGCCCGAAAGCACGAGGCGTGGGGGGCGGCTCTGGCGTGCTCCGCGTGACCGAGGGCTTTCCGGCCCGAACAGGGCCGGACTCGCGCGTGTGGCGGGAACGGTCCTCGTCGAAAGGGACGGCACGGACTGGTGCGTTGTCTCCGTTGCCAACGGCGGAGGGGAGTTCAAGTTCGTTGGGCTGGAGGCGCGGGACGTCCGCGTTCGAGTTCCGTATTCCTGGTTCAGCCGATCCTCGTTTCGTCCCTACCTCCAGGACCTGCGACTGATTGTCGATCAGGACAACGTATTGGACATCGCGCTCCGAGCGCCCTAGCCCACGTCCAACCTCTCGGACACGTCGTACGT
>JANNRO010000448.1:0-3718 GCA_031401505.1 Planctomycetia bacterium | reverse complement strand
GCCGCTGCTGGTAGATCGCGAGGACCATGTAGAGGAGGGGGAGGATGTTCAGGCCGCGGACCCCGCCGCCCGGCGGGATCGAGAGGATGGGGATGGCCCACCCCTTGGCGAGGCCGAAGTCGATCAGACGGTCGGGACCCGAGAGGTCGCGGATCCACGCGAAGGCCTCGTGGCGCAGGTCGAACTCGATGCGCAGCGCCGCGAACAACGCGAAGAAGATCGGAATCTGGAGGAGCATCATGATGCACCCCATCGGGAAGCCGATGCCGTTCTCCTTGAACAGCTTCACCTGCTCTTCCCGGAACTTGCTCGGGTCGTTGACGAACCGCTTCTTCAGGTTCTCGAGTTTGGGCTTCAACGCCGAGAGCTTGCGGCTGTGACGGCGCATCGAGAGTTGGTTCTTGATCGAGAGCGGCATCAGGCCGCCGCGCACCGCGAGCGTCATCAGGATGACGGCGAGGCCGGTGCTCGAGGTCAGCATCTTGAAGAGGTCGAAGATCGAAAGCAGGAGGCGAGCCAGCCAGTCGGGTGCCATCGGATACGTGATGACGTTCGAGATCGCGACGTACCGATCGCCGGCAAACACGTTGCGCGAGAGCGGTCCGGCGTAGATGTGGAAGGGCGTCGCGGCCCTCGCCGTCGAACCGTTGCCTGCGACGGGCGCGTCGAACTCGACCCACGCCGTCTGGAAGTTGGAGGCGACCGCCTTCAGCCGTTCGTACGCTTCGACGTCGTTCGCGGGTACTCGCCCACGCCGTTCCTTGTAGAAGCGCTCGAGTCCTTCGAGCGACGCGATGACGTTGCGCGTCGGGTCACCGCCGATGCCTCGGACCCTGCGCACGCGAGGCGCGTCGGGCGTGCCGTCGGCCCACACGGCGGCGAAGAAGTAGGGACTCTGGACTCCGGTGTATCGGAAGGCTCGCTGCGTGACTTGCGGCGAGTCGAGGGTGACGGGATCGAAACCGGCCGGATGGAACTCGGGGTCGTCGGTGATGCCCGCGACGAAATACACGACGCGGTTGGACTCGTCGATCGACGTGTGGCTCGAGGGCTCTCGGGCGAGACCCGACGCGCCGAGAAGTTCGATCGAGAGCGTTTCGTCCTTCTTGACCTCGCCCGTCGTCTTTTCGACGCCGAACGACAATTCGATGTCGTACCGAGCGGGCTCGGTCGGGAACACGAACGTCTTCGTGATCTTCCAGCCGGTCGTCGTCGTGAACGAGAACACGACGCGGTCGGGCGCGGAGCTGACCACGGTCCAATCCAGCGTTCGCAGACGCTCGGTGTCGGCGCGATCGAGCATCACCATGCCCGTCAGATAGTCGGGTTCGACGGGGAGGAGCACGTCGAGCGGTTCGCGCTCAGGTCGATCCCGCTTGCTCATCTCGAACTTCGATCGGAGCCGCAGCGCGGCGATCGCGCCGCCGCGCGTCGACAGGTCGACGTCGAGGAATTCGCCCTTCTCGAACGTCACCGTCCACTCCTTGCGGGGCGCGCTCTGGACCGGCTCGGGCCCCTTCGGCGCGGCAGGTGGAACCGGCGCCCCGGGGACGGCGGGGGCGACGGGTTGTCCGTCCATGCCGGGCACGGGTGCCGCGGGATCGACCGGCGCCGTGGCCGGAGCGGTGTCCGGCGCCTTCGGCGGCGGGGTCTTCTTGAAGAGTGTCAACCAGGCGAACATCGCCACGACCGACAGGACGATCGCAGCCAGCATCCGACGTTCCACGTGCAAGAACCTCCGGGGGAGGCGCGGAATTGTAGGGGCGACCCAAGCCTCCACCGGTTCCGGGATCGGGTGTCGCGTCCGTCCGCACTCGGTGTCGTTCCCGTCGGATCCGGTCGACCACTCGGTAGCGAGGTCGCCAGCGCGAGACCGCGCGAGAAGCCTAGGCGCGTCGCGGCCTGGCTTCGGCCGCGAGCGCCGTAGCGACGACGCACGGTCCGCGCTCGCGAGCTCGCCGAACGCGAATCTCAGCGACCCACGAGGAGGCGGTCTCCCAGGAACTTCGGCAGCGCCTCAATGGCGTAGATCTTGTCCACGGTCGTCTTCAAGTCGTATTCGACCCGGTGGAAGCGGACGATGTTTCCGTCAAACGTCACGTACGACGAACGCGTATCGCCGTCGCGCGGTTGACCGACGCTGCCCACGTTCAGGAGCACCTTGCGGTCACCGAGCTTTCGAAGGTCGATCGCCCCGTTCACCGTCTCGGGCGACGCGTGCTTCATGTCCGACGAATAGATGTGGGGGATATGGCTGTGGCCGATGAAGCAGACCCGCTTCATCAATTCGAAGATCTCCTTCATTTTCTCGTGATTGCGCGCGTCCTGCGGCACCACGTAGTCGCGCGTCGGCACGCGCGGGCTGCCGTGGGTGTACATGACGTCGCCGTCTTCGACGACCTGCTGCATCGTTCCGAGGAAGTTCCAGAGATCGTAGTTTTCCGTGCGATCGAAGGCCGAGGAGTTCAGTTGGTCCTTCGTCCACTCGAGGCTCGCCTTCGCCTTCGGGTTGAAGTCCTCGCCGTAGAACATGACCGCCTCTTCGTGGTTGCCCATGATGGCGACCTCGCTGCGGAAGAGGAGTTTCAGGCACTCGCGCGGATTGGGCCCGTACCCGATGATGTCGCCCAGGCACACGATGCGCGACGCGCCCTTGGACGCCGCATGGTCGAGGACCGTCGTCAGCGCCTCGATGTTGGCGTGGATGTCAGCGAGGATCGCGACGGTCACGGAGGGCGGATTCCAGACGATCGGGGGCAGGGAACGACGGGCGCAAAGGGCACCCGCGGACCGTCCCGGACTGTACCCGGGGGCGCCCTCCCGGCGGAGTGGCGAGCCGAGTCCCGATTCGAGCATCGGAAGGTGATGCGCCGTGCGGGACCCGCTCGCGCCCCCAACTGCTACGGTGGTAGGCTCCCGCCGCCCCAACCCGTCGGGGTCGAGTCCCGCCCGCGCCCGTCGACGATCTGCGTCACCCGCCGCACATAAGGCCCGCCACCGCGATGAAATGTCCGTTCTCAGCCTGCGCGGATTCCGGCGGGAGCGCCCCCCGATGAAATGTCCGTTCTGCAAAGTCGACGATGACCGCGTCGTCGACTCCCGCGCGAGCAGCGACGGCTTCGCGATTCGCCGCCGGCGGGAATGTACGTCGTGCAATCGACGGTACACGACGTACGAACGCATCGAGGAGAGCCCGCTCCGCGTCGTCAAGAAGGACGACCGTCGCGAACCGTTCGATCGCCGCAAGATCCTCTCGGGGCTCCTGAAGGCCTGCGAGAAGCGCCCCGTTCCCCTCGACGCGCTCGAGCGCGTGACCGAGACGATCGAGGGCAAGGTGCTCGAGACGTTCGAGCGCGAGGTTCCCTCCGCCTACATCGGACGCCTCGTGATGGAGGAGCTACAGAAGGTCGATCCGGTCGCCTACGTCCGGTTCGCCTCCGTCTACCGCGAGTTCAAGGACGTCAAGGAGTTCCAGGACGAGCTGTCGGCGATGGTCGAAGCCGCCAAGCACGCGGGCGGACCCGCGGGCAAGCCCTTCGAAACCACCGGTGGTCGAGAGAACGGCGCCAAGGGTCCCGACGCCCGCGAGAGCAAGGGCCGGAGCGATCCCGCCTCGTGAAGCGGATCACGCAGGTGAAAAAGCGCGACGGGCGCGTCGTCCCCTTCGACCTGCGCCGCGTCGCCGACGCGATCTATCGTGCGGCGCGTTCCGTCGGGG
>JANNRO010000447.1:0-7047 GCA_031401505.1 Planctomycetia bacterium | reverse complement strand
GTCCAGCGATCCGCGACCGCGGGGCTCTCGTGACGCGGCGGCAGGTCGAATTACCCGACTCTTACCCCCACCGCGTCGACTTCGACGGCGAGATAGTGGTGCAGCCCCGGGTACTCGAGCGTGCTTCCGGCACCGCCCGAGACGTATTGCGTCACGGCGCCGATCTCGCGGCGATCGTAGCCATGGAAGTCGCCGCTGAACGTCGTCGCGCGCGCGTTCTCCAGTGCGTCGTGGATCGCCTTCGTGTTGGGCGAGTCCTGCGGCATGCATTTGTCGGTTCGGCCCGTCGGCGGATACGGAGGGTGATGCGTGAACACGATCACGCGCTTGGCGGCCGCGGTCGCCGAAGCGATTGCATCGACGAATCGGACCCGCGAGCGGTCGGACACGGGCCCCGCCGCCGAATCGAGGCCCAGGAACGCGACGTTGCCGACGTCGAATCGCCAATCGGGGGAACCCATGACCTCTGCATACGGTCCGAGGCTCCCGAAGGGGTCGATGTCGTGGTTGCCCGGAATGACGAAGCCGGGCACCCCGGTCTCGGTCAATTGATCGCGCAGGATCTCGAATTGGTAGACGCGCGCCATGCCGACGAGGTCGCCGAGCCCGATCGAGAAGTCGGGGCGTCGATCGCGAACGGCCTCGCGGACCCGTTCGAACACGCTCGCCCCGCCACGCGAATCGCCCCACGCGATGAATCGGATCGGGCGGCCCGCCTCGACCTTCGGGATCGCCAGGTCCGTTCGTTCTCCATGGGCGTCGGGGCCGGTGTAGCGCCGCTCGCCGCGGAGCCGCGTGTGGAGATCGGACGTCGCGAAGGTGCAGAGGCCGCCGAGCGCGAGCGCAAGGAGGAACGCGACTCCGCGAGGGAGCGCACGGCCCGTGAGCACACCCCCGGCGACCGCGAGTACCACGCCACCCACGAACAGCGGACGGGACTCGAATCCGACGCTCGTGGCCGCGTACGCGCCGATGGCCGAGAGGAGCATTCCAGCCAGCGCCCGTCTCGTGTTCATCGACTCCTCGCCTTTGCCCGAACCAACGCGAATGCGCGCCGCTTCTTGCCGACGAAGTACCCGTCCTCGAGCACGTCGACCTCGCTGGCGAGCGCTGCCGCCTGCAACGTCGTCACGATCGCGTATCGCTCCGGGCGAGTCGCGAGAAATCTGCCTACGGTGGCGATCGTCGCCGGCTCCGATTCGGATACGAGTTCGGGCACGCCCGACGTTCCGATCAACCGCTCGGGGAGATACCAGAGGTAGTCGGAGTGCGACCCGAAGACGGTCCAGCCAAGCGACCCATCGGCGGGAACCACCCGCCCCACGCGTTCGAAGAATGTCCGGGCGCTCTGCTCGTCGTTGAGCATCGGGACGACCCAGCCGACGCCCGTGAGTTCGACGACCCAGAGGAAGGCCGCGCCGACGCGAAGCAGCAGGAGATACGCCGGCCGCTTCGCCGTCGCGATCCACCGATCGAGCCAGACGCCGCCGAGCACGCACCCCATCGGAAACACGGTCGGGATCAGGTAGTGCGTCTGCTTCGCGTGGAGGGTCGATTGCAGGATGAACGTCACGGCGAATGCCGCGAACGGGAGGCGCATTCGTCGCCGCGACTCGACGTCGAGCGCGGACGACCAGGGGAGCCCTAGCCCGGGGATCACGGCGATCAGTCCCGGCAGGGCGTATAGCGGATAATTGACCAGGTAGTAGAACGGGCCGCGGAGATGTCCGACGTTTTCGCCGCGGGCGAAGGAGAGAAACGTGTCGAGCGCGGTACGGTCCCGGAGCACGACGGCGGCGTACCACGGCAACGCGACGACGAACCAGAGCGGGAGCGTGGCGAGGAACGCGCCCGATCGCAGCGCGCGCCCGCGTCCGGACCAGACCGCACCCGCGAATGCGCCCGGAAAAATGAGGAGCAGCGCGACCGGTCCCTTGACGGCGAACGCGAAGCCGGCCGCGGCCCAGAACGCTACGAAGAGCCGCGTCCGTCGGGGGCCGGGATCCGATTCGATGGCGACGTCGAACGCGACGTAGGCCCAGAGCACGCCGAGCGCCAGCAGCGTCTCCAACTCGGCCAGCCGCGCCTGCCAGAGGAACTTCGCCGTCGTCAACAGCAGGAACGCCGACAGGAACCCCGCCCGCGGACCTCCGCGGCGGCGACCGAGCACGTAGATCGCGCCGAGACAGCCGATCGACGCGAGCACGCTGGGCAGCCGGCCCGCCATCTCCGTGTCGCCGAATGCGGCGAACGAGAGTCCGGTCAGCCACGCGTAGACCGGCGGTTTCGTGAGATCGATCTGCCCGTTCGTGTACTGGACGAGCCAGTCTCCGTGGGCGCGCATCTCGCGTGCGCTTTGGAGGGGGCGGCCCTCGCTCGCCTCCCAGACGTCCTTGGCGCCCAGCCTCACGAAGAGGAGGGGCAGAGCGATCAGCAGCAGCAGGATGAACGACGGACACCACCCTCCCGAATGGGGGGCGGGACCTGCGTCCGATTCGGGAGGCATCCGGGCGATCCTATCTGGCGTGCATCCTGGGCCGAGCGCCGCTTCGAACGGGCGCGTCCGGGCACCGAGTACGATCCGGCGCCGTGAAGCGACGTCATCTGCTCCTCGAATTGGGCCTGCTCGCGCTCGCCGTCGCCCTCGGGATCCTGTTTCTTCCTCGCGGCCTGTTCCGACCCATCGAGCCGTCGACGCATGTGATCGAGCCGTCGGTCGTCGAGGCGACGATCACGGTCGGGGGCGTGCCGGTCGAGTCGCACGTGGAGTTGTGTGGCCACCCGTTGGGGACGAAAGGGTGGTTCGAGTCGGCCTTCGTCGAGGGTGTCGTCCTTGCGTCCGCCGGCTCGAACCGGGACGGGCACGCGCGATTCGACGACGTACAGGGCCAGAGCCTCTCGATTCGTGCGGCGTTGCCTGACGGGCGCGTCGTCGAGACGACGTTTGACTCACCCAGGGGCTCACCGCGGAGAGTGACGATGGCGGTTCCGGCGATCGTTCCGGGTCCACCGATCGAATTGAGAGTCGTGGGACTCGAGACGATGGAGGGCGGCGATCGGATGTCGCTTGCGTGGGACCCGGACGACGAAGACGAGACCCCACCACTCATACTGCGCGCGACGCGAGATGCGACGGGGCGTGCGTTCGTCGCCCGGGTTCCGCCTGGGCACGCATCCATCGGTTGGACACGACCGGGACGATTCACGATGAAATCGCGTACGACGCCACTCGCGGGGGACGCCGAGTCCGTTGACCTCGAGATCGGTCGGCGCGACCGAATCACCGGGAAGATCGCTGCCGGCGACCCGTCGCTTCTTGAGGGCGCACGGGTGTCGCTCCGGACAGGGCGTTCGGGAGATCGCTTCGTGTCGCACATGACGACCGCAAGTCGAGGCGAATTTGCGTTCGACTCGTTCGCGCCGGCCGGTCCTCGGGGATTCTCCGTGACCGTCTTCCGCGAGGGATGCTTCCTCGCGTACGGCAGCGTCGGAAGTAACGCGCCGGCACCGACGACGCCCTGCCGCCCTCGTTTGATGCGCGCCGCGGGCGCGAACGTGCGCGTGCGGACCGAGGACGGTCGGCCGATCGTCGGAGTAGAGATTCGTGAAGCGGACGCCGACGGGAATGTGGAGTGGCTCAGTTCGTCGAATTGCGAATTGCGTCGGACGGGTACCAACGGATCCGTTCGAATCGACGGGCTCGCGCCGGGAACGCACACATTTCTCGTTGCAGGCCCCGACTGGGTCTCTCCGACAATCGAGGGGACGCGCGCGCGCGGAACCAAGGCCGTGCTGGTCCAGGGAACCGACGCGTCCGTCGATCTGGTCGCGGTGCCGGCCCGTGTCGTGCGCGGGGTCGTCCGAGATCCCTCGAAGCGCCCGCTGGCAGGGGTGACGCTGGCCGCCTATTCGGACAACGGTCGAGGTGTCACCAGTTCGCACGTTCGCGTCGACATCGTCGAGAGTGACATCGACGGCTCGTTCATCTGGCGTCGGCTTCCGCAAGGCGTGAGTCTCGAGTACTCCGCGCTTCGAGTCGGCCTTTCGACCGTCGAGACGACGAAGCTCGCCGACGGTTTGTCGCGGCTCGACGTCGCGATGACGCCCAGAGTGTCGGGGGCAGCCGCCTTCCGCGGGGTCGGAGTCGCGTCGACGTTGTCTACCACTCCGACGGTCTCGGTCCTTTGGAAGGACGAGGACGGGAAGCCGCTCGGAGAAGTCGAATCGGTGGCGTGGGTGCCCGGCTCTACGGACGAGTTTGCGTCCGTAGACAACTTGGGATCCGAGTCCGACGGACGCTTCTCGTTCCAGGCGGAGCACAACGACGTCTTCGACGTGATCGGCCTGCTGCCCACGCGACCCGAGCCGCTGGTCGGCTTCGCGCGCGTCGTGGCGGGTGCCGGCGGTGGGCCCGCCGCTCCCCCCGTGGAGGTCACGCTCGGTCCGCCGGGAATGAGCGGCGTCCACGTGATCGTGATCGACGGCGTCGATGGCGCCCCCAACAAATGGTTTTCGCGCAATGGACTGACGATCGAAGGTGGCGTGACGTCCAACCTTCAAGCCCGCAACGGCGTCATCGCGCTGCCGACCGAGCGGCTGAAAGGGGCGACCCTCGTGATTACGGCTGCCGACGACGAATGGGGGTTCCCGCAGGCGATCGTGCCCGTGCGCGTCCCGATCGACGTCACGAAGGGCGTCACGCGCGTGCGGTTGACGGCACCGCCCTCGCCCGCGGTGCCGAAGTAGCCCGCTACTTCAGGTACTCGCGCCAGTGCGCACGAGCACCGTTGATTCGGGCGAGCAGTTCTTTGCGAGCGATCATCTCCGCCGGCCCCTTGATGATCCCGGGGATCTCGAAGTCGACGAACGACGCGTTGGCTTCGACGACGAGCAGTCCGCGGAGCATCGGGAACGCGATCATCATGCCGCGTGTCGCGACCATGTGCGCCATGTCGGGCGTCTTGACCAACGTCGTCACGATGATTCGTGCCACGCCGCGGTCGAGGGACTTGGCGCGAAACGTCCACCGCGCGCCGAACTCCATCGACAACACCTTGCGCATCGCGTCGGTGCGTCCGAGAGTCAGGTTGCCCTCGCGCCGAATCGTTCTCGTGCCCGGCTTGCCCGTGTACTCCTCGACGCGATCGAAATCGAGATACGCCGCGCGCATCGCCGTCGCGTCGGCACCGGGTTCGACGTAGGTCGAAAGCGACGCCCACGCGAGCCCAGGCAAAGCGCGCGCCGCTTCGGTCGCCTCGACGTCCCGTAGCCGCGCGTTCGCGATTTCCTGCGTCGCCGCCGGCAGCGCCGCGATCGCCGCGTCGAGCAGATCGACGAGCGGCGCGAGATCGGGCTCCTGGCCCGCGAGCGTGCGGCGTCGCAGTTCGGCGAAGAACTCGGGAGCCGTCACGGGCCACGTGTCGGCGGTGGTCGGCACCGGAGCGGACACGGCGGGCGCGGGGGCGGTCGAGGCCGCGGGCGTCGCGCTCGGGGCGACTTCGATCGGCGTCGGTTGGACGGCCGGGGCGGGTGCCGCTTGCGAGGCGGGCGTGAGCGGTGCCGCCGGTACCGCAGGCGCCGTCGCGGGGCTCACGGGCTCTGCGGGCGTCGCGGGCAACCAGTAGTAGGGTGACCCCGGCAGCGCCGGCGCAGGCACACAGGGGCGGAGTTCGGTCGACTCGGGCGGGGACTCCGTCGGCTTCAAGGCCGGCTCGGCGGGTGCGGTCCCCCCGGGCGTTGGCGCCGTCGTGGCCGGCTGCCAGGGAGCCACCTCGATCGGCGTGACCGCCGGACTCGGTGTTGTTTTCGGTGTCGCCGCGACCGTTGGCGGCTGTGTCGAGGGCCGACTCGGTGCCTTCGAACGGCACGATTGAAGTCCCGTCGCGGTGGCGGCGACGAGCACGACGGTCAGTGAACGAAGTGACGGCATCGGCGGGCTCCCGATACAGGATATCGGTCGGCGGCCATCGAACGCGAGTCATGCGTTGAATTCCGTGTTCTGCTGCCGTTCGGCCCAAGCAGTCTCGACTACGCTCGTGCTCCGCTACGGTCGGAAAGCGCGCTGATACGGGGGTATTCAGGGACCCCGGTGCACGGGCGGTGTGCAGGGGCTTACTCGGACTTGCGTAGACGGGTGTATCCTTGCGTCCCCGTGGCCCGAAGCCTCCGCGCCCTGATCTTCTTCCTCGCCATCCTTCCGGCGATCTGGGGGAATTGCCCGGGCGTGTTGACCGGCGTCTGCTGCTGCGCGTCCGCAAGCGCGCACGGTGGCGAGGCCGCGTGCTGCCCGGTTTGCGCGGAGCGCGATCCGAAGTCGCCGCCCACGCCGTGCTCGCATTGCCCCTGCGTCATGGCACGCAATGGGAGTGCGCCTGCGCCCGCGGCGGTCGAGGCGCCCGCGCCCGATCTGTCGGTCATCGTGCCGGTCGCGCTGTCCGATGCCGATCCCGTTCAGCATTCGATGTGCCTCGAGAGCGCCGTTGAAATCCGCGCTCCCGGTGGTCCGCCCGGTGGACCGTCCGAGCTCGTCGGAACCGTCGTCCTGCTCGTCTAGTTCGCGCGCGTACGTCTTCTCCTCCCGCATTTCGGGTTCCTCGGAGACTCACGCGTGTTCCCCTTCCTTGATTGCAGGCTCGTGGTCCGTCGTTGCTCGCTCGAGTTCGTGAACCATCTTTGCTCTCGTTGCTCGGGTCCCACCGCTCGTGGCGGCGAGGTGCGCCCGTGAGCCCCGACCTCGATCTCCTGAAGCCGCAGGCCGTCGCCACCGCCTCCGCTCCGGCGCGGCGTTCGTCGTCGGCCACGCTGGTCGCGGGCGTCCTCGTCCTCGGCGCGCTCGCCTGGGCGTTCATGCTGCTCAAGCCCTCGATCTTTCCGGCGCGTCGCGTCGAGACCGTCGCCGTTCGGGTCGAAATGGGTGCCGCCCGGGCGTGGGGCGCCGGCCAGGCGTGCCGCGGGATAGAGCCCCACCCCATTTCCGAGGGGGTGCGCCCGCAGGTGGGCGGCACGGGGGTTAGCATCGACGGGGTCGGGGGGCAGACCGGGTAGGGG
>JANNRO010000446.1:0-4355 GCA_031401505.1 Planctomycetia bacterium | reverse complement strand
CGGTTGATCCAACCGCCCCGTCATTGCCTTCTTTCTGGTGCAGAATGCAGATCAGTGTTCGGTCGGCCGGTTACAGGCTCGTCACCAAGCGGGGCGACTCGCACGTCTGGTTCTCGCTCGACGCCTACGAGCGCCCGTGGTCGGCCTACCGGTTCGATGCCGCCGAACCCGCGCGTCCGCCACAGGCGATCAACGCGGCCTCGACGACCGTGGACGTCTCGCGGTTGACGACCGACCGCGCCACGTATCCGAGCAAGGACGGTACCCGCATTCCGGTGTTCCTGCTCCATCGCAAGGACGTCCCGCTCGACGGTCGCGCGCCGACCATCCTGACGGGCTACGGCGGCTTTCGGGTCGGACTCTACCCCCGCTGGAACGGCGCCGCGGCGCTCTGGGCCGACTCCGGCGGCGTCTATGCCGTCGCGTGCCTGCGCGGGGGCGACGAGTTCGGGGAGGACTGGCACACGGCCGGGTGTCTTTCGAAAAAACAGAACGTCTTCGATGACTTCATCGCCGGCGCCGACTGGCTCGTCGAGACCGGACGCGCCCGCCGCGAGCGTCTCGCGATCCTGGGTGGCAGCAATGGCGGTCTGCTCGTCGCGGCCTGTCTCAACCAACGACCCGACCTGTGTCGCGCGGCGATCTGCTCCGTGCCGCTGACCGACATGCTCCGGTTCCACCAGTTCAACTTCGCCAAGACCTGGACGATGGAGTACGGCAACCCCGACGAGGCGGACGCCTTCGGGTGGATTCGCCCGTACTCGCCCGTTCAGAACGTCAAGTCGGCAGTCGGCTACCCGGCCGTGCTGTTGACCGCGGGTGCCAACGATACGCGGGTGCAGGCGTTCCACGCCCGCAAGATGGCGGCGCTCTGGCAGGCCGCGACGACGTCCGACCGGCCGATTTTCCTGTCGATCGATCGCGATTCGGGCCACAGCAGCGCCTCGCGCCTGCAGGGGAAGGCCGACATCCTCGACCGGTGGACATTCCTCCAGCAGGAGCTATCCGTCGGACGTTGATCCCGTCGCCTGATCGATCACGACCTACGTCGGGAGCGCGTCGAGCGTCGACTCCGTGAACGGTCCACCCGGCAGCAGGTCTCCGGCGTGACGGACGAGCGACGCGCGCACGGCGGCAAAGTCGGGGGCCCGGCCCAGGCGCTCGGCCATCGACGTCATGACCGACCCCTCGAGCCCGCACGGATTGAACGCGCGAAAGGGAGCCAAATCGGTCGTGACGTTGAGCGCCAGCCCGTGCCACGTCACCCAGCGTCGGACGGCGATCCCGAGGCTCATCACCTTCTTGGCGCCGATCCAGACGCCGGTCTTTCCCTCGACGCGCCCTGCCGCGAGCCCGAAGTCGGCACAAACGCGGATGCCGATCTCTTCGAGGTCCCGCTGGAATCGGTGGAGGTCGCGCCGTGCCTCGGTCAAATGAACGATCGGGTAGGCGACCAACTGCCCCGGCCCGTGGTACGTCGCCTCGCCGCCGCGTTCGACCTCGACGACGTCGATCCCGGCGGCACCGGGAAACCCACCCGGCGTCTTGCGTCCGAGCGTCACGACCGACGCGTGTTCGCCCGTCAGCAGCAGATTGGGGATGCGCCCTTCGGCCCGCGCGATGACGAGCCGCTCCTGGAGCGCGTGGACCTCCCGATAGGGCAAAAGCCCCCAATCGGCATGCAGCCCGGCGGTCACGGGTGTCAACGCGGGCCCCGAATCACGCGTTGAGAATATGGATCGCGTGCTTGTGGACGGCCTCGGCGGCCTCCATCAACGACTCGGGCATCGTTGGGTGCGCGTGGACCGTGAGACCGATGTCTTCGGCCGTGGCGCCCATCTCGATCCCGAGCGCGACTTCCGCGGTCAGGTCGGCCGCGCCGTATCCGACGATCGTGGCGCCGAGCAGCAGGTCGGTCTTCTCGTCGGCGATCAACTTCACGAACCCGTCAGTCTGCGAAATCGCGAGTGCCTTGCCGAGCGCGGTGAACGGGAACTTGCCGACCCGCACCGCGAGGCCCTTGGCCTTCGCCTCGTGCTCTTGGAGCCCGACCGTGCCGATTTCGGGGTCGGTGAAGATGCCGGCCGGCATCGCCTTCACGTCGTACGCGGTCGGCTTGCCCGACGCGTGCTCGGCCGCAACGATGCCTTCCTTGGACGCCTTGTGCGCGAGCCAGGGCAGTCCCGCCACGTCCCCGATCGCGTAGATGTGCGGGACGTTCGTCCGACGATGCTCGTCCACCGAGATCGAGCCGCGCGCGTCGGTCTTGACGCCGGCCGCGTCGAGGCCCATGTCATTGCTGTTCGGTTTGAAGCCGACCGCCACCAACACGATGTCGGCGGCCAGTTTGTGGGCCGTGCCGTCGGCGCCGGTCGCCGTGACGAACGTCTTGCCCTTCTCGGTCACGAGCCCGCCCGCCTTCGTGGACTTCAGGATGGTCGCACCGCGCTTGGCGAGGCCCTTCTCGAGCACCTTGACGGCGTCGGGATCGACGCCGGGCAGCAGGGCGTCGGTCAACTCGACGACGGTCAGCTTGCTGCCGAGTTTCAGGAAGACCATCCCCATCTCGAGACCGATCACGCCGCCACCGATCACGACGAGGTGCTCCGGCACGCGATCGACGTCCAGGACTTCCTTCGACGTCATCACGACCTTGCCGTCGACCGGAAACGTCGGGAGCGCCACGGGGCGCGCGCCTGTGGCGATGATCGCCTTGCCGAACTCGAGCGTTTCGAGTTTGCCGTCCGCCGACTTGACCGACATCGAGTTCTTGCCGGTGAACGTCGCGGTGCCCGGAATCACCGTCACGCCGTTCTTCGCCAACAGGAAGCCGACGCCGGTCGTCAAGCGCTTGACGATGCCTGACTTCCATTCCTGGAGCTTTTTCCCGTCGACCTTCGGAGCGCCCACGAGGAAGCCGTAGGCGTCGGCGTGCTGGATCTTCTCGAAGAGGCCCGACGCGTGGATCAGGCTCTTGGACGGAATGCACCCGTAGTTCAAGCACACGCCGCCCACGCGATCGCGCTCGACGATGGCGGTCTTGATGCCCAACTGACCCGCCCGGATGGCCGCGACGTAGCCGCCGGGACCGGCGCCGATCACCACCAGATCAAACTTCAGGGACATCGCAGAATCTCCGGTCAGACGGGTTCGCCCCGCTCGAGGCGGGCGCGTTGATCAGCAAGATGAGTGGGGAGCGACTCGTAGACACCCTCGAAGAGCGTCGAGAGGGCCGGGGCGGGCGCGGCTTCGACCTTCGCGATGGCGTCGGTGATCCGCTTGCCGGCTTCGGCCAGGTAGGTCTCTTCGCGCGCGTCGTCCCAGTCGCCACGGGCGACCATCCACGCGCGATGGCGCAGGAGCGGGTCCTTCTTTTCCCAGGCCTTGGCCTCGTTCTCGTCGCGGTACTTCGACGGATCGTCCGACGACGAGTGCCCGCCGAGGCGATAGGTGAGGCACTCCATGAACGTGGCCCCCTCGCCGCGCCGCGCGCGATCGACCGCCGCCTGCGCCGCGACGTAGCACGCGAGCACGTCGTTGCCGTCCACCCGCAGTCCCGGGAGCCCGTACGCCGCGGCCTTGACCGCGATCGTCTCCGACGCCGTCTGCATCTTCACCGGGACCGAGATCGCCCACTGGTTGTTCTGGCAGATGAACACGACCGGGGCCTTCCAGACGCCCGCGAAGTTCAATCCCGCGTGGAAGTCGGCCTCGCTCGTGGCGCCGTCGCCCAGATACCCCGCGATGACCGCCTTCGTTCCGAGGATCTGCGCCGCCCGCGCGGCGCCCGCGGCCTGCGTCACCTGCGTCGCGATCGGGGACGAGAGCGACACGTAGTGATGGGGCCCGTCGCTGTAGTGGCACGGCATCTGGCGTCCGTGCGTCGGGTCCATCGCGTTGCCGAAGCACTGCGCGACGTAGTGCTCGAGCGGCATCCCGCGCCAGAGCGCGATCGCGCCCTCGCGCAACGCGGGGAACACCCAGTCGTCCGCTCCGAAGGCGGCGCCCGTGCCGAGCGTCGCGCCTTCCTGCCCCTTGGCCGTGCCGTAGAAGCCGATGCGGCCCTGACGCTGGAGGTTCAGCATGCGCTGGTCGAGCGCACGCTGGAAGAGCATGGCCTCGAGCAGGCGCTGCGCGAGCCCCGTCGGAAGCTCGGGCACCTGGGCCACCTCCCGGCCCGCGGGATCGACCAACTGGTAGAGCCCGAGCGGTCCGCTCGCGTAGGGATCCGGCGTCGTGCGGGCCGCGGGCTGAACCTTCGCCATCGTCGTCTTGGCCATGGGACCGGCCGGAGGCCTAGATGCCTTCGAGCAGCAGGAGGTTGGGCTTTTCGAGGTACTGGATCACGGTGTTCA
>JANNRO010000445.1:0-9107 GCA_031401505.1 Planctomycetia bacterium | reverse complement strand
ATCCTCGAGGGACCGGCGAAGGAGCGCGCCGCGGCGCGCGCGATCCGACAGGACAACCTCGCCAAGAAATCGGCCGTCTCGTTCGAGACGCTGCGCGCCGAGGCCGTCAAGATCGGCAAGCCCAAGAAGGAAGCGAAGGGCCCGAAGGTCAAGGTCAAGGTCGCCAAGCCGCCCCGCGCCGAGGGAGCCTCGAAGGCCGACGGCGCGCCGAAGGCCGAGGGCGCCCCGGCAGGCGAGAAGCCCGCCGGCGACAAGTCCGCCGCACCGAAGGGTGACGCCGCGGCGAAGGCGCCGAAGTCTCCCCAGGCCCCGAAGGGCCCGAAGCCGCCGAAGGATCAGTGATGATCGGGCGAATCGCCAATCTCTTCCGCGTCGCGGACATCCGGTCGCGGCTCTGGGTCACGTTCCTCTTCCTGGTCGTCTACCGCGTCGGGATGAACGTCCCGATCCCGGGCGCCGACATGTTCTCGTTCAAGCGCATCCTCGATGGGCACGAGCACAGCGGCTTCGACTTCATCAACTTCGTCAACATGCTCTCCGGCGGGAGCATCGGCGGCGTGACGATCTTCGCGCTCGGCATCATGCCGTACATCAGCGCGAGCATCATCCTCTCGCTGCTCGTCAAGGTCATCCCGTCGCTCGAGAACATCCAGAAGGAAGGTCAGGCCGGGCAGCGCAAGATCAACCAGTGGACGCGCTGGCTGACCGTTCCGCTCGCCGTGATCCAGGCGATCATCGTCGTCTCCTCGACCTACCGCAGTCCGACGCTCGCCGCCCAGCTCGACGGGCACTTCCTCCTGCTCTCGGGCTTCATGCCGACGTTCTCCGCGATCGTCACGCTGACGGCCGGAACCGTCTTCCTGATGTGGATCGGCGAACAGATCACCGAGCACGGCATCGGCAACGGCGTGTCGCTCCTCATCATGTGCGGCATCATCGCCCGCCTGCCCGAGAACGTCGGTCGCATGGTGGCCACGCACCCCTCGATGGTGACGCCGGTCCTGCTGCTGATCCTCTTCTTCGCCGTCGTGATCGTGGTCGTCTACATCACGAAGGGCACCAGACGAATTCCCGTGCAGTTCGCGAAGCTGATGCGGGGTCGCCGCATGATGGGCGGCAACAAGCACTTCCTCCCGATCAAGGTCAACCAGGCGGGCGTGATGCCGGTCATCTTCGGCTCGAGCCTCCTGGCGCTGCCGCAGTTGATCGCGGGCGGACTCAACTGGCAGTGGTTGACGAACGTGACCCAGCCGGGCTCGTGGTTCTACACGGTCGGCGACGTCGCGTTGATCTACTTCTTCTCGTTCTTCTGGACCTCGCTGATGTTCAATCCGGCCGAGATGTCCAAGAACATGAAGGAACAGGGGACGTTCATCCCCGGCATCCGTCCCGGGCGTCACACGGCCGATTTCCTCCACCGCGTGATGATCCACGTGACGCTGGCGGGCGCGACCTTCCTCGCGATCATCGCGATCGTCCCCGGCTGGCTCGCCCGCGAGGCCGACGCGCAGGGCGCGGTCGCGAGCTTCCTCGGCGGCACGTCGATCCTGATCGTCGTGAGCGTCGCGCTGGACCTCGTCGACAAGTTGAACAGCTCGCTCCTCATGCGCCGCTACGAGGGCTTCATGGGTGGCGAGGGCGAGAAGGACTAGTGAACGTGGCCCTGCACGTCGTCCTCCTCGGACCGCCGGGGTGCGGCAAAGGCACCCAGGCCGAGCGGCTGAAGACCCGCGAAGGGCTGCTCCATCTCTCGACCGGAGACCTCCTGCGCTCGGCGGTCGCCGCACGCACGCCGCTCGGGCTGAAGGCGAAGCCGCTGATGGACGCCGGCAAGCTGGTTCCCGACGAGATCGTGATCGGGCTGGTCCGCGAACGGATCGCGGGACCCGAGTCCGCGAAGGGGTTCCTGCTCGACGGCTTCCCCCGGACGATTCCGCAGGCCGACGCCCTGGATGCGGTCCTGGGTGCCCACGGCATCGACGTCGTCGTCCACTACGTGCTCGGCGACGACGAAATCGTCCGCCGCGGACTCGGTCGCGGCCGGGCCGACGACACCGAGCCCGTGCTGCGCGAGCGCCTGCGCGTCTATCGCGCGCAGACCGAGCCGCTGGTCGCGCGCTACCGCAAGGCCGGGCTGCTCGTCGACGTCGACGCGTCGGGTTCGATGGACGACGTCGATCGTTTGACGAAGGACTCGATCTCGCGTCATGTGGGTCGCGGTCCGGCGGGGCAGAAGGGCTCGAAGGCGACGCGATGATCGTGCTGAAGTCCCCCCGCGAGATCGAACTGCTGCGCGAGGCCGGGCGCATCGCGCGGCTGGCGCTCGACGCCGCGCGCGCGATGGTGCGTCCCGGCGTCACGACCGAAGAGATCGACGTCGAGGTCGAGAAGGTGATTCGCTCGCACGGCGCGACACCCGAGTTCAAGGGCTATCACGGCTTTCCGGCGTCGTCGTGCATCAGCATCAACGACCAGGTCGTCCACGGAATCCCCGGCACGCGCAAGTTGAAGGACGGCGATGTCGTCGGGATCGACGTCGGGGCGCGGATCAAGGGATTCGTCGGAGACAACGCCGCGACGATCGCCGTCGGGCGCGTGACGCCCGCGGCGCAGCAGTTGATCGAAACGACGCGCGAATGCCTCGAGAACGCGATCGCGCAGTGCCGTCCCGGCAAGCGGCTCTCCGACATCGGGCGGGCCGTCCAGACGCTGGCCGAGTCCCGCGGTTTCAGTCTCGTGCGCGACTACGCGGGTCACGGCATCGGGACCCGCATGCACGAGGATCCCCAGGTTCCCAACTACGTCGACGACGCCACGCTGCGCCGTGACATGGTGCTGAAAGAAGGGCTCTGTATCGCCATCGAACCCATGCTGAACGTGGGGCGTCCCGAAGTCCGGACGCTCGACGACGAATGGACGGTCGTGACCCGCGACGGGTCGCTCTCGGCCCACTGGGAAGACTCCATCGCGATCACCAAAGACGGCCCGGTCGTCCTGACGAGGGCCTGAACATGGCGAAAGAAGAAGCTCTGCGGCTCGAGGCGAAGGTCGTCGAGGCCCGTCCCAATGCCAATTTCCTCGTCGAACTCGAGAACGGTCATCGCGTCCTCGCGCACGTCTCGGGCAAGATGCGCATGAACTTCATCCGCATTCTCCCGGGTGACCGGGTGACGGTCGAGATGAGCCCCTATGACCTTTCCAAGGGTCGAATCGTATATCGCGAGTAACATTTCGGGCCCCGCTGTCCGTGCGGCAGTGTCCGTGCGGCAGCGTCCGTCCGGCAGGTTCCGTGCCGCAGGTTCTCCGCCACCATTTTTTCGAAGCAGGTTTCGTCGCGGCGCGTGCCGGGAGGCGCCCGCCCGAGGAGTCGTCATGAAGGTGAAGTCGTCCGTCCGTCGAATCTGCGAGCACTGCCGGATCATCCGCCGGCACGGCAAGGTTCGAGTCATCTGCACCAACGTCCGCCACAAACAGGTTCAGGCCTGAGAGGGCAGTCAGGCCCACAGCGGCAGTTTCGGGCCTACCGGCACGGTTCTCGAGGAGTCAACATGGCACGTATCGTCGGCGTCGACATTCCGAATGAAAAGGTCACCTGGGTGGCCTTGACCTACATCCACGGCATCGGCCGCAAGGCGGCCTTGAACATCCTGGCCGCCACGGGCATCGACCCGCAGCGCCGGGTGAAGGATCTGTCCGACGAGGAGCTCTCGAATCTCACGACCGAGATCGAGAAGAACCATCTCGTCGAGGGCAACCTCCGCCGCCAGGTCCAGCAGAACATCGCCCGTCTGAAGGAGATCGCCTGCTACCGAGGCATCCGCCATCGTCGCGGACTCCCGGTCCGCGGGCAGCGCACCCGCACCAACGCCCGGACTCGAAAGGGGCCCCGCAAGACGGTCGCCGGCAAGAAGTCGGTCAAGGAACTGCGCTAACACCCCGGTCGGCCAGAGGAGGGGTCGCCCGGTCGACTCCCCCCCGGCCGCCGGTCGTGTGGGGTGCCGGTTTTCGGTCGGTCGGGCCTCGATTCGTGGGGCCCGCCCCGCCGAGCCCGGCCCACCCGCTTTTTTGATTTCATTCCCGTGGGTGTTTGCCCACCGGCGACCACGTCGGACGCCGAACCTCCTCCCTTTTTCACTTCGCGGCGCCCTTTGCGGGCTCCGCACCCCGGTTCTTCCCGCACGGACGTTCGAAACGGCCGTTCGGGTGGGGGGGGCAGGCAACGGTCGTGCCGTACCTTGCGGCAAGGGCGTGGTCGGCTACCTTCCGGGTTTCGTCACCATCCCCCCGCAGAACTCGGGCGCATCCCCGGGTGCCGCGGGCAGGAGGCTCAATGGCGGGCAAGAAGAAGATTCGGCGAAACATCCCGCGAGCCGTCGTGCACGTCTTCGCGAGTTTCAACAACACGATCGTCACGTTCGCCGATCCCAATGGCGAGACCCTTTGCTGGGACTCGGCGGGAACCATCGGCTTCAAGGGCTCTCGCAAGTCCACCCCGTTCGCCGCGCAGCGTGCGGCGGAGCGGGCGGCCGAGAAGGCCTTGAAGATGGGCGTGCGCGAGGTCGACGTCCGCGTGAAGGGTCCCGGTACGGGACGCGAGTCCGCCATCCGGAGCCTCCAGGCTCGGGGTCTCAAAATCCGCGCGATCGAAGACGTCACGCCGCTGCCCCACAACGGGTGCCGCCCCCGCAAGCGACGCCGCGTCTAGTCGACCCCGTGCGGGTCGGTGGCCGCGTCGATTCGTCGATGCGCGCCGACCGGCCGTCCATCCTGTTTCTCGATTTTCCGTCCTCCGAATCGTCCCGCGCAAGCCGCCGTAACAGACCGAGGGAGTCATGGCTCGAATCACCGGACCCAAGTGCCGCCTTTGCCGCCGGGAGGGCGTCCAGCTCTTCCTGAAGGGCGACCGCTGCGACACCGTCAAGTGCGCCGTCAAGAAGCGCGCCAAGGTCCCCGGAATGCATGAGTTCCGGCGGATGAAGCACACCGACTACGGCATGAAGCTGCGCGAGAAGCAGAAGGTGAAGCGCTACTACGGCGTCACCGAGCGCCAGTTCCAGCGCGTCTTCAAGGAGGCCGTGCGTCGCGAGGGCAATACCGGCGAGACGCTCCTGGTCCTGCTCGAGCGTCGTTTCGACAACGTCGCGTATCTGCTCGGCTTCGCGTCGTCGCGCAACACCGTGCGCCAGATGATCGCGCACGGCAACCTGACGATCAACGGTCGTCGCATGGACGTGCCGTCGGCGCTGGTGAGCGTGGGCGACGTCGTCAGCACGGGCAAGCGCGAGTCGACGAAGGCGATGGTCCGAAAGTCCTTCGAGGAGCGCGCCAGGCACGTCCCGGCATGGCTCTCGAGGGACGACCAGAATCTCGAAGGCAAACTCACGGGACTTCCGACCCGCAAGGACGTCCCTCTCGAGGTGAACGAACAGCTCATCGTGGAGTTCTGCTCGCTGTAGTTTCCTGCTTTGCGCTCGGCGGGTTTCCGCCGCGCGCTCCGCGGGTCTTCCGCTGCGCACGGGGCGGCCCGCCCGCCACAACCCCTTTCGAATCGGCTGCCGAATCATTTTCAGAACCCGGTTGGGTTCAACCATCCACGCGACGACGAACGACGGAAACGCACGGCCGCTGACGCGGCGCGCGGAACCGGAAAGACGGAGGAACGCATGAGGATCCGCTGGCGGAATCTCGAACTTCCCACGAAGGTCACGGCGGATCCCGCCACGAGGACCGACACCTACGCCAAGTTCATGGCCGAGCCCTTCGAGAGGGGCTACGGCGTGACGGTGGGCAACGGGCTTCGTCGCGTGCTGCTCTCGAGCATCGAGGGCAGCGCGGTCACGTCGCTCAAGATCGCGGGCGTCAAGCACGAGTTCTCGAGCATCGAGGGCATCAAGGAGGACGTGACCGACATCGTCCTCGCGTTGAAGCGACTCCGGATTCGCTTCCACACCGACGATCCGAAAGTCCTGACCATCGAGAAGAAGGGTCCGGGGCCCGTGACCGGCGCCGACGTCAAGACGGGGTCCGACTGCGAAGTCGTCAACAAGGACCTCCTCATCTGCACGTTGACGAAGGAGCGCTCCTTCGAGGCCGAGATCGAGGTCAAGAAGGGCCGCGGCTACGTCACGCAGGAGGAGAACGCCCGCGAAGAGCACGAGATCGGCGTGATCCCGATGGACTCGATCTTCTCGCCCGTCCAGCGCGTGCGCTACCGCACCGAGAACACGCGCGTCGGCAAGATGACCAACTACGACCGCCTGATCCTCGAACTGTGGACCGACGGCACGATCACCCCCGAGCTGGCGCTGGTCGAGGCCGGCAAGGTGTATCGCAAGCACCTGAACCCCTTCATCCACTTCTTCGACCTGGGCAAGGATCTCGGGGCACCGGGTGCCGCGGGCGACGTCATGGACGCGATTGCGGCGCATACGCCGGCGGCGTCCTCGGCGACCGCGTCGACGAACGGCGCCGCCGCCGAGGCCGGCTCGGACGAGAAACTGTCGATGCCGATCTCGGCGCTCGACCTCTCGATCCGCGCGAGCAACTGCCTCGAGGCCGAGGGCATCCAGACCGTCGGCGAACTCATCGCGAAGACGGAAGAAGAGCTGCTGAAATTCAAGAACTTCGGTCGAACGTCGCTGCGTGAGGTGGAGAAGAAGCTCGAAGCGCTCGGGCTCGCCATCGTCAAGGGCGGCACGACGTCCGGGTAGTCGCAAATCGTCGCCGAAACAGAGAGCCAGTAGAAGCCACTAGAAGCCACTAGAGGCAGGTGCGGCGCGAAGCCGCGAAGGGTCCGTCCGCCATGCGTCACCTCTGCGCCGGAAAGTCACTCAACGCCGACACGCAGCATCGCCTCGCGATGCGCCGCAACCTGTCGCGCAGCCTCTTCCTCCACGGACGGGTCGTCACGACTCCGGCCAAGGCGAAGGCGTGCCGTCGCTTCACCGAGAAGTTGATCACGCGTGCCCGTCGGGCGCTCGCGCTCAAGGCTTCGGGCGACAAGCACGGCTGGGTTCACCAGGTTCGCGTTCTCGCGCGCGACGTCCAGGACCGCGAGGTGCTGCGCAAGCTGCTCGCCGAGGTGGCGCCCCGGGCCAACCGTCCCGGCGGCTACACCCGCATCATGCGCGACTGGAAGAACCAGATCGGCGACAACGCCCCGCGCGCGATCTTCGAACTGGTCGACCGCCCCGTCGAAGAGGCGGCCCCGACGCCCGCCGAAGCCAAGGCGGCGGCGAAGGCCGACAAGAAGAGCAAGAAGGGCAAGCCCGCGGCCCCGGCCACGGCGTAGGAATCCCGCCGTGGGTTCCGGACTGATCGTCGGGACGGCGCTGGAAGCGTTCGGCATCCTCGCGTACGCAGGCCTCGTGTTCCTCGTCTTGAGGCTCGCGACCCGATGGGCCGATCGTGCGCTCGACGCCGATGCGTCGGCGTCGGACGGCCGTCCCGCACCCGATTCCACGAACGGCGAGGTCGCCTAGGGAGCTTCCCCCGTGGCCAAGGCGGCCCTCGACGGATCGCTCGTCTGGGATTTCCTCTACTCGTTTTTCGCGGGGCGGCGGGCGTTTCACGCCGTGTTCCGCCGATACGAGGCGCGCGTCCAGCGGTTTGCGCGCGAGGCCCAGGTTCACCGCGACGACCTCGTCCTGCGTCCGAGCGACCTGGCGCGCCTCTTCTATCCGCGCCGACTTCAGCACCTGCGAGACGAGCGTCTCGTGCCGTTGCGCACCTTCGCGCACGCGCTCTTTCGCGAGTCGGGCGTCGTCGAACCACTCGACACGACGTGCAGCCACGTGTTCCACGAGTTCTCGATCCTGCTCGAGGAACACCAGTCGGTCGTTCGGTTCCAGCACCTCTCCGACCCCCGGCGCTACACGCAGGTGCTCGAGGAGGTCTCCGGCTACTACCCGACCCGCCTGCGTCGCATCCGCCGCCTCTTCGCCGACGGGCTGCGCCGGCTCGAAGAGCTCCTCCCGGAGTGGTCGCGTGACCGTGTCGTCGTGCGTTCGTCCTATCTGTTCGGCGAGCGCGTCGTGCGTGGCGTCTGGGAGGAGCCCGGTCTCGAGGGCCTCTACGCCCGCATGTACCCCGAAGGTGGCTCGGTCGAGGGCTATCTCGAGGCGGGGCGCTCCTTCGCCGAGTCCGAGTTCCGCCCCGAGGCGATCGCGGCGCTCGAGGCAGCCGTGCGCATCGGCCGGGGTGAAAAGAAGCCGGGCCGCAAGAAGGGCCTCGTCCCCGACTCCATCGCCGAGGCCCGGCGCCTGCTCTCCGGGCTGCGCCTGTGACCCGCGAGCCCACGCCGTCGCCCGCCCTTCCAGGCGACCCTTCCGGGGGCTTGGATACCGCCGTGGAACCCGTCGAGGCCGTTTTCGCCGTGCCTGCGCCCCGCGTCCATCTGGTGAATTTCGGCTGTCAGATGAACGAACTCGACGCCGAGCTGGTGATCGGGGACCTCGCGCGCAAGGGCTGGGGACGTACCGACTCCCCCGACGACGCCGACCTGATCCTCGTCAATACGTGCTCGGTGCGCGAGCACGCGGAGGACAAGGTCTGGAGCCTGCTCGGCAAGTACCGGCCGATCAAGAAGGCCCGGCCGTCGATGAAGATCGGCGTGATCGGCTGCATGGCGCAGCGCGTCAAGGGGGAGATCGCGCGACGCGCGCCCTACGTCGATCTGGTGCTCGGCACCTCGAACTTCCGTTCCGCCGTCGCCGATCTGGAAGACGTTTCCCGCCGAGGTGGGCGCATCGTGCGTACCGATCGCCGCCCCGACCCCGAATTCCCCCCCGACGCCGACCGCGAGATTTCGGTGAGGCCCGAACGCCACCGGGCCTTCGTGACGATCATGCGGGGTTGCGACCACGTCTGCACGTACTGCATCGTGCCGTACACGCGCGGGCACGAGACGTCGCGTCCGATCGCCGACGTCCTCGACGAGGTGCGCCGGCTCGCGGCCGACGGCGTGCGCGAGGTGACGTTCCTCGGCCAGAACATCAACACCTACGGCAACGACCGCGACGGCGAAGGCGGACTCTGCGCGCTGCTCGAGCAGGCCTCCGGGATCGCGGGACTGGTTCGCCTGCGCTTCCTGACGTCGAACCCTTTCG
>JANNRO010000444.1:0-4340 GCA_031401505.1 Planctomycetia bacterium | reverse complement strand
GGCGTCCTTGGGATTGTCTCAGGTGGGCTTGTCGTCCTTCTTGCTGTCGTCCTTGGGCTTGTCGCAGGAGGGCTTGTCGTCCTTCTTGCAGTCGTCCTTGGGCTTGTCGCAGGAGGGCTTGTCGTCCTTCTTGCAGTCGTCCTTGGGCTTGTCGCAAGAGGGCTTCTCGTCGCACTTCGGCGGGTCCTTCGGCGTGCAGGGCGGCTCCTTCGGCACGCACGGCGGCGGCTTGCAGGGCGGCGGGGGGCAGCAGGGCACCTCGACGCGGCACTTCGTCGGACCGACGAGACCGTTGTTGTACGCCTCCAAGATCTTCGCGAGCCGCCAGGCGCGCTCGTCGTCGAGCCCGCAGAGCGTCCGCGTCTCGCAGGCGCCCTTCAGGATCTCGATCGCCTCGTCGAGCGCCGAGCGGATCGACTTGGGCAGGCACGCGCCGCTGTAGTGGTTGAGGAGCGCGGTGACGTACTGCTGCGCGAGCGCGGTCCACGAGTCGCACCGGGCCGACTGCTTCAGGATCCACAGCCAGCTCTTGCCGCAGATCTTGCTCGCGTCCTCGTCGGCGGGCGCGGGCCACGAGATCTTCGTCGCCTCGCACGAGCCGTACTTGTTGACGGTGCGCCACCACGACTTGCCCTTGACGCATCCGTCCGTGCAGGGCTTGTCGGGCCAGCAGCTGAACGCCAGCTTCGAGATCACCCGGAAGTCGGGGAGGTCGCCGCACCAGAGCGGCTTCCAATTCGAGGGGAAGGTCCCGCCGACGACGATCTTGTCGCAGTCGATCTTGCCGCAGGCCGCCTCGCCGACACCGTTGACGGTCGTCTCGATGCGGAACGCGCCGTCGAAAAATCCGCCCGGCAGCATCGGTGCGTCGGCGGTCACGACCACCGTCACCTTCGCGTAGCCGTCGACGACTTCGACGTTGGTGACATTCAAGAGGCCGTTCGCTCCGGCCTTGGCACCGGGGAACGAGCCCGAGTAGTCGAGCGTGACGAGATCGAGGATGTCACCCTGGCCGCAGCACTTGTTGGCGCGGTCGAGGCGGACGTAGACGTCGAGTTCCTTCGCGTACGGGTCGGACATCCAGACCGAGCTCTGGAACGTGACGCTGTGGAGGCGGCGGTCCGCATCGCAGTCACACTCCGTCTTCTCGCAGTAGCCGATCTTGACGTCGTCGTAGCTGACGCCCGGCGTCACCTCCCGCGTGACCGGCTGAACCGTCTTCGGGACGAGATTGACGAGCTTCGCGTCCTGTCCCGGCTTGACCGAGGCTTCGTACGTGCCCGGATTGATCGGGTCGACGCACCAGTTGCCCGTCGGATCGGTCGTGACTTCGACGTCGGCCGCGGGGGCGTCGGTGCGGTGGATCACGACGACGACGTCGGCGATGGCCGGGTCGGTGCCTTCGTTGTCGGTGCCGTCGCACTCCTTGTCGACGTAGACGCGGCCGCACAGGTGCTGGGTCAGCGGCACGAGCTGCGCGTTCGACCGCAGGAACCACGAGTTGCGCGCGTCGAGCTGGTGCATCCGGACCGTCCAGTCGCCGGGGATGCCGTCGACGGGAATCGGAATGCGCTCGAAGTCGGAGGAGGTGCCGTTTTCCTGGGCGACGTTGCCCGAGAGATCGGTCAGCGTCACGCGGACGACGCCGTTGGGGTCGAGCAACTCGAGGTAGGCGCTGCCCGCCTGGCGGCCCGGATAGGTCGGCGAGGACGGATTGAAGGGGAGCGCGTAGTCGATGTTGTTGTGCGAGACGTTGTTGAGATCGAGGTACGGGCCGCCGTCGTCGGGCGGGACGCCGCGGTTCGTCGGGCTCGGAAGGCCGTCGGGGCCGATTCCCGTCAGGTCGTCGATGTCGTCGGCATCGCCCTCTTCGACGATCAACGTCGTCAGGTACGTCGCCCACGTCACGCCGACCGGCGGAACGAGGCGCAGCCGGATGTCGAACGAACCGTCGTAGTTGTTGACGAAGGGATCGGACTCCGCGTACTTCACCGCCGGCTGGAAGGTCGAACCGTCGGTCATGCTCGCGTTGTAGGTCGAGAGCGCCGCGCGCGCCTTGATCGCCTGCGGATAGTGGTCGCGCGATACCGAGCGCTCCTGTGCGACGCCGCCGAACGTGAAGTTCAAGTTGCGGCTGTCGACCACGCCGCCGATGAACCCGCCGATCAGCACCTGGTTGCCGCGGGGCGCCTGTCCGATGAGGCCGTTCGCCGCTACCTTGAAGCCGTTGATGGCGCTGCCGACCGGCACGAGGTACTTGACGCTCAAGAGGTACTGGTGGTCGCCATTGGGCATCAACGCGTCGGCCTGGTGCGCACCGTCGTAGAGGAACTCCCATCGGCTGTCGATCGAGTTCGAGAAAATGACCGCGCCGGCGCGGGGCGCCGCGGTCTCGGAATCGGCCACCTGGAACGGCGCCGGCACCGCGGGGAACGGGGGCGCGCTCGGGCCTTCGGACGCGAGGTCGTAGCCGACGACCGAGCCGTCGGGCGCGACGTTGATGCCGTCGCCCTGGCGGGCGTTCTGGTCCCAGAGTCCCGCCGAGTTGCCGTCGAAGATCGCGACGCGCAGCGACGGGGTCGAGGCCGGAATGAGGATCCGGTACTGGGCCGTCTGGACGAGCGAGTTCGACCCGGGCGCGATGATGTCGCAGAACACGCCGCTGTGCGTGTCCTTGTCCGGGAATCCCTGGAATTCGCCGCCCGCGACGAGTTCGTCGTTGTCGTCGGTGGCGGGGGAGGCGGCGACGTGGCGGTCGGCGGCGAAACCGAAGAGCCCGAGGAGGGCGATCGGTGCGACTTGGAAGAGGCGAGTGAGTCGACCCATGGCTTTTCGAATGACTCCCAAACGAGGACAAGAGGAACACCCGGCTGGTGGCCCGGTCGGCGGAAGGTAGCAGAAACCTTGCCAAGGGCGGGCGGAGCGCCCGCTTATGCGCAACTTGTTGTGGATAAAAGACTTGGGTCCGTTGTTTCACCGGGGATCGTCGCGAGCGGCGTTCAATCGAATGAACAGATGTCGCGCGGAATCCTCATCCGACCGGGCGCCCGGATGTTGCTCGCGCAGGCCTTCGAACCGACGGAGAATCCCGTCTCGATCGCCCCCGCACTCCGCCGGTCGTCCGGCCCGGTCCCCCCCTTCCCCATGCCCCTGCCCTCCGACCTTCGCACCCGCCTCGACGCCCTTCGCACCCGACTTTCGCAGGTGACGAGGAGTCTTTGACCTGGATCGCAAGCGCGCCGAAATCGGCGAACTCGAAGGAAAGATGGCCGGCGAGGGGTTCTGGAACGTGCCGGAGGCGGCGCGCAAGATCGTCGAGCAGTTGAAGGTCGTGCGGGCGTCCGTCGAGCCGTGGGCGCCCTATCGCCAGCGTCTCGAAGACGTGGACGTCCTCCTCGGGATGGCGATCGCCGAGAACGACGAGGCGACGCTCACCGAGGTCGAGCAGATTCTCGTCGGGCTCGCGGTCGACGCCGACCGGCTCGAAATCCAGGCCCTGCTCTCGGGGCCCTCCGACGCGATGGGGGCGTTCGTGACGTTCCACTCCGGCGCCGGCGGCACGGAAGCCCAGGACTGGGCCGGGATGATCCATCGCATGTACGTGCGCTGGGCCGAGAAGGCGGGGTACTCGGTCGTCGAGATCGATCGCCAGGACGGCGCCGAAGTCGGCGTGCGCCAGGTGACGATCGAAGTGAAGGGACCCTACGCGTTCGGCTGGTTGAAGCACGAGGCGGGCACGCATCGGCTCGTGCGCATCAGCCCCTTCGACGCACAGAAGCGCCGCCAGACCACGTTTGCGGCCGTCGAGGTGTGGCCGCTGGTCGAAGAGGAGGGCGTGATCGAGATCAAGGAAGCCGACCTCGAGATCGGGACGTTCCGGGCGGGCGGCGCGGGCGGCCAGCATGTCAACAAGACCGAGAGCGCGGTCCGCATCCTCCACAAGCCGACCGGGATCGTCGTCACCTGCCAGAACGAGCGCAGCCAGCACCGGAACAGGAAGATGGCGCTGCAGATGCTCCAGGCGCGGCTGCTCCGGCGCCAGGAGGACGAGCGCTCGGTCGAGGCGTCGCGCCTCTACGACGAGAAGGGCGAGATCTCCTGGGGCAACCAGATTCGCTCGTACGTTCTCCAGCCCTATCAGATGGTGAAGGACCACCGCACGGGCGAAGAGTCGGGCAACCCCGACGCCGTGCTCGACGGCGCGCTGCAACCGTTCATGGAGGCGTCGCTTCGGGGCAAGAAGGCGCCGTAACCGGCATTCCCGGCGTGGGGGGCCGGGGCCCCGGGCCCAGAGACACAGCGGCGCCCCGCCCCCCACCCCCCCCCCCCAGCGCCCCCCG
>JANNRO010000443.1:0-8436 GCA_031401505.1 Planctomycetia bacterium | reverse complement strand
GGTCGAATCGTCGAAGCCAAGGCGGTGTGGGCCGAGATTCCGAGCCGCGAACTCGGTTTGGAGACTCTGGTCGAGAAGGCGGCGCTTCGATGACCTTGTGCGCGACGGCATCTCCCGGCCTTCAGACGATCGGCAAGAGCGCGGTGGCGAGACCCTCGTAGTCGGCGGCGAAGCGGACGTAGGAGCCGGACTCGACGTAGCGAAGATTCGGCGCGTTGCGCTTGGCGACGATGTCGCGCGTCCACGGGCGCCCGTGCGCGAGCGAGAGGCGCTTCAACGCGTCGTTCACCTTGCGCGTAGCGTTCGCGTAGCAGAGTTCCTCGCGCGCGTAGGAGGCGGGGTCGAAGCGGTCGCGTCCGTCGATGACGGCGATCAACGCGTCGGCCAGTCCGCGATCCTCGGACAGAAGTCCCGTCCGCGGATTGACGTGCCCGAGATCGATCCCCTTGTGCTGCGCGTAGACGATCGCGGGCGTGCCCACGAAGAGGCTCTCGTAGACGGCGCGGTTGCTGCCTTCCTGACGCGAGAGCAACACCGACACCTTGGATCGGGCGACGAGACGCGCCACCTCGGCGTGCGGGATCTTCTCGTGGATCGTCACCTGGTCGCCGATTCCGCGCGCGGCCGCCATGGCTCGGATGTGTTCCTGCGTCAATTGACCCTTGACCCCGATCAAGCCGACCGTCAGACGACGGCCCCGCGCGGAATTCGCCGCGACGGCGTCAAAGAGCACCTCGTGCCTCTTCAGCGCATCCCACGATGCGACCATCCCCACGTCGTAGAGGAACGGCTCCCCCGGTGGCTTCGGCACGAACACCGAAGGGTCGACCCACTCGCCCGAGCCGACGCGCAGCGGCACGAGATTGGTCTCGAGGCGCTCGAAGAACACGAAATCGTCGGCCCGCGGGGCCATGACCAACGCCTCGACGTCGGCGCCGATCCACGGCAGGAAGCGGCCGTCCTGTGCGCCCCAGTTGCTCGTTTCGAGCACGAACTGCCAGCGACGCGCAAGCACCCCGAGATCGAAGACCGCGGCCATCGCCTCGATGCCCTCGTGATACATGACGAGGATCACGCCCTTCTCGCCGGTCGCGTCGTCGGGCGACTTCAAGACCACGAGGTCGCCCTGTCGCTCGGGGTCCTTGTCGTCGCGCGGGTAGCGGAGCCGGACGCGATGCTCGGGCGGGAACGCCCCGAACTTCACGCGCAGTTCGCGCGCCGTGCGGGAGCGGAGAAAATCTCCTCGCAGCTCGTTCTGGGCAATCGGCCGCAAGCGACCGTCGCGGCGGGTCGCGGCGCCGATCGACGCGAGCACGCGGGCCGCGCGCGCGGTGCCGAGCGTGCGCTCGCCCAGGTGCTTCCACGCGTGAAGCAGCCGTCTCGCGGACTCGAACGGGTGGCCGGCGAGCGAGGCGGCGTGACTTCGCACCCCTTCGAGCCGGGCGTAGGCCCAGCGAAGCAGATTCGATCGACCGACCCGCTCCTTCCACAGGAGCCGATTCACGCGCCATCTCCCGGCGCGCGGGCGTGGGCCCGCCGATCGACGAGCGCCTGGAGCCACGGCACGCGCTTCAGCGCCGCCTTCATGCGGGCGGGAAGTGCGCCCGCCAGCAGCGGACCCGGTCGGCTCGGATAGATCGTGAAGTCGGTGTAGACGGACCGTGGCAGCTCCCAGTTGCGGTGCCACGCCATGTCGGTCATGCAGTTGATCTCGTCGACCGTGCGGGCCGCGAACTCCCGCTCGACGACGTGGTCGAAGAGGAGATTGCCGGGCCCGAGCCGTGCGAACGACTCGTCGTACGCGATCTTGAGCAGCACCAGCGACCGGCCGAGGCGGGTGGCGAAGTGGACGGCGGCGGGCCTGCCGTCGATCTCGAGATGATGCCATTCGAGCCAGCCGAGTCGGGCCAGCCGCGGGATCAGCGTCCGATAGAACCGAATGAGCGCGGGACTTTGCGAAATGGCGGTGCCTGCGCGGCCCTTCCAGCCCGAGGCTTCGACCGTCAGGAAGGCGTCGAGCCCCGCCGAATCCGCCGCGGGACCGAAGTCCATGCGGTAGTTGGTGCCCGGTGCCTTGGCGAGGCGATTGCCTGCCTTGCGCACGTTGCGGCGAAAGTTGTCGGAGAGTCGGGCACGAAAGGCGGCGAGGTCGCCGTCGACCGGGACGTAGGAGCCTCGCTCGTCGGTCGTTTCGAGCAGCACCCCGAACGCAGGTCCGTCGACCAATGCGGCGACCGTCGGAGATCGGTCCCGCACGCCGCGCAGCGTGAGCGCGAAGAACGGTGGTTCGTGGGCCTCGACCGACTCAAGGAGCGCGCGCATTGCCATCGGTGCGATGGCCGGTTCGACCAACGCATCCCCGGACCGCGTGTGGTCGTCGCGCGGGGGACCCACGATCGGCCGACGGGACCTGAGTCCGCCTCCGGACGTCTCGACGACGGGGAGCACCCCGACCAGCGCATCGCCGGCGAACGCCGCGTGGACCGTAAAGGGTCGGCCCTCGCCGATCGTCTCGATCCACGACGAGACCCACGCGTGGGAGAGATGGGGGAGGCCCTGCGGAGATCGCGCCGCGAGCAGGTCCCAGGGCGCCGAGATGGCGGCCAAGGCGGCCAAGTCCACGAGTTTCAAGACTCGGAGGAGACCGGATTCACGGGGTGCGGGAGGAGAGCCTGTGGGCAATCGAACCATCCGGGGAGCGCTGGAATCGAGGTAAGACTCCCAAGGCATCGGCCGAATAGCCGATTCATGATAGGGGCGCACCTGCGCCCTCAAGGAGGCGTTCGTGCGTTCGAAGGCTCTTCGACTGCTGGTGGGCTCGGTCGTCCTCGTGCTCGCGGCCTGCTCGTCGGGCGTCCGCGCGCGACCCTACTACGGGGCCGGCGACGGCGGCTACGCCGGCGGCGTGGGCCAACCGGCCGCCCAGGCGGTCCAGTTCCGCTTCGACGTGGGCGACGAGATCGCCGTGTCGGTGTGGAAGGAGCCCGATCTGACGACCCAGCAGCGCATCCTCTCCGACGGCACCATTTCGCCGCCGCTGCTCAAGAGCACGCGCGTCGTCGGTGCAACGATCGACGAGATCCAGGCCCGCCTCGAGAAGGCGTATCTCGAGTACCTGAAGGAGCCGAAGGTCTCGGTGAAGGTCGTCGCCATCCACAGCGATCGCGTCTTCGTGCTCGGCGAGGTCAAGGACCCGCAGGCCGTGAGCCTCGTCGGCCCGACGACCGTCATGCAGGCGATCGCGATGGCCGGCGGCTTCAACGAGGAGTTCGCGTCGAAGTCGACGATTCGCGTGATCCGCAAGGGCGCCGACGGCACGCCGCAGGTCATCGGGGTGGACGCGAATCAGTGGCTCGCCGGCGCGAAGGTCGACTTCCCCATGCGTCGCGGCGACATCGTCTACGTCTCGCCGACCGGAACGGCCGATTGGTCGCGAAGCGTCGGGCAGGCGCTCGCGCCGATCGGTTCGGCGATCAGCACGGCGGGCGGGATCGCAGCGCTCATCATCGCCGCGCAAAACTGACGCCGGTGACGAAGCGACCTCCGCGGGAGTCCGTCAAGGCTCGGCATCGTTCGTGCCGAAAGGGCGAGAACGTCGGCCCATGAACCTACCCCCTCCCCCCCGGCCGTTCGTGCGCATCGAGGGCGAGCGCCCGGTCGGCGCGACCCCGGCCGACGCGGGGCTGGTCATTCCCGACGAACGGGCGCGCGCCCCCTCGCGTCCGCCGCTGCCGGGTGTTGCGGCCCGCGACCGCGACTACGCCGTGCTCGTGGTGCAAAGCGCGGCGGAACTCGACGCGCACATCGCCTCGTGGGACGCGCTCGCGGCCGCGGCGACCGAGCCGAATCCGTTCTACGAGTCGTGGATGCTCCTCCCCGCGCTCCGCGCGTTCGGCGACGCGTGCGATTTCGAGTTCGTTCTCGTGTTCGGGTACGAGGAGGCGGCGCCGGCGGTCAACGCGGAACTCTGCGGTCTGTTTCCGTTGCGACGGCAGCGGCGAATCAGCGGCGTCCCCGCGCGTCATCGCGTCGGCTGGCGACACGACTACTGCTTCTCCGGCGTTCCCCTCGTGCGACGGGGGCGCGAGCGCGCCGTCGTCGAAGCGTTCCTCGACGCCATGGATACGCAGCGCGACGGTGGCGGCATCGTCCGGTTCGATCAATGGCCCGCCGACGGCGCGCTCCACGCGGCGCTCTTCGACGAACTCGACCGTCGCCGCGCCGCGACCTACGTTCGCTCGCGCGCGGCGCGCGCCTTCCTCCGTCCCTCGACCGACGCCAACGCCTATCTCGGCGACGCCCTGACGCCGAAGCGGCGCAAGGAGTTCGGGCGGCTCGAGCGTCGGCTGGCCGAACTCGGTCGCGTGCGATACGACGCGCTCGCGTCGGACGGCGACGTCGATCGATGGCTCGCCGATTTCATCGCGCTCGAAGCGAAGGGCTGGAAGGGTCGCGAAGGCACGGCGTTCCAAAGCCGCGAGCGCGACCGGATCTGGCTCGAGGAGATCGCCCGGGCCGCGTTCGCGAAGGGACGCCTCGAACTGCTGGCACTTCGCCGCGACGAAATCGCGATCGCGTTCAAATTGAACCTGCTCGCGGCCGACGGCGCGTTCGGGTTCAAGATCGCGTTCGACGAGGAGTGGGGTCGCTACTCGCCCGGCGTGCTGCTCGAGATCGAAAACGTGCGACGCATCCACGCGATGGGGGGGCGGCACTGGATGGACTCGTGTGCGGACCCGCACCATCCGATGGCGAATCGCCTCTGGTCGGGGCGTCGCGTCTACGAAGACTTCTTCTTCGCGTTGCGCGGCGGACTCGCCGCGTTCATCGTTTCGGCGATGCCGCTCGGACGCTTCGCCTTGGGCGCGTTCCGACGGGAGAAGGCGCCCGACGACGACGGGCGATCGACGTGACGGCGCAGGCGCTTCTCAACCTCGACCCGGTCGCGTTCCGCGAACACTTCGGGCGGGCGCCGTTCCGGATTCGGCATCGGCTCGCGGGGCATCCGCTCTTCGAGTTGCCCCGCCTCGTCCGGCTCGGGGCCTCCCATCCAGCGGCGCTCGTCGAGTACAACGCGGGCGACGTTTCGATCGGGCTCGATCCCGCGGTCACGCCGCGCACGGGGCTCTCGGTCGAGGAGACGATCCGTCGCATCGAGACGTGCCGTTCGTGGATGGTGATCAAGCACGTCGAGCGCGACGCCGAGTACGGCGCGCTGCTCGACCGATGTCTCGACGAGGTCGGGGTCCTCGCCGAGGCCGTCGATCCCGGGATGTGCGAGCGCGAAGGGCACGTCTTCGTTTCGTCGCCCGGCTCGGTGACGCCGTTCCACATGGACCACGAGCACAATTTCCTGCTCCAGGTCCGCGGCAAGAAGTCGATCCGGCAATGGGATCCGGTCGATCGCTCGGTGCTGACCGAGGAGGACCTCGAGCGGTTCTACGACGGCGCGCATCGCAACCTGCCCTACCGCGACGAGTTCGAGCCGAAGGCGCGCACGTTCGAACTCGAGCCCGGTGACGGGCTCCACTTCCCGATCAACGCGCCGCATTGGGTGAAGAACGGCGACGCGGTGTCGATCTCGTTCAGCGTGACGTTCAAGACGCCCCGCGCGCTGCGGCGCGGCGCCCTCCTGCGCGTCAACGGACGACTTCGCGGTCGGGGCTGGCGTCCCTCGCCGCCGGGCGAGCACCCGTCGCGCGACGCGATGAAGTGGTTCCTCTACCGCGCGGCCCGCGGCGCCAGGCGCCTCGTCGGTCGGGGCGGCGACGACACGCCGACGTATTGAGCGCGCGAGTCAAGCCCGATCGAGGAGCGAGTAGGGGGGATACGGCCCGAGTTCGGGCGTGGGCCGGCTCTTCCAGCGCTTCAACATCCAGCACCACGCGTCGGGGTACTCGCGGATCGCGCGCGACAGCACGTCGTTGACCCGCGCGACGGCGGCTGAGACGTCGGTTTCTTCGTCGCCGGTCCGCTCGCCGCGCAGGTCGCCGCTGATCCACAGCCGCCAGCGGGCGGGCCCCTCGGGCAGCATCAACGCGACCGCGAGCGGCACGTCGTACCAGATCGCGAGCTTGGCCGCGAGCGGCGTCGTGCGCGCGGGAATGCCCAGGAACGGCACGTAGTGACCGCCGAGGTTGCCCCGCACGTTGCGATCGACGAGGAGCGTGACGCTGCGGCCGTCTTCCAGCGCCTTCTTGAGCGCCATGGCGCCCCGCTTCCTGAGCGCCCCGCCCCCCGAGCCGCGATCGCGCAGGCGATCGAAGAGCGCGTCCACCGCGGGAGCACCCGTCGTCTCGGCCAGATAGGCGAACGCGGGCGCGTACGGAAGGATGCTGCGGGCGGCGAGCGACAGCTCCCAATTCCCGAAATGACCCGCCACGAGGACGAGCTTGGGGTGCTTCGCCATCAGATCGGCGAACCGCGCGTGGTCCTCGGGCGTGATGCGCACGAACCGGGCGTATCTCTCCGGCGTCAGCGGCTGGAGATGGAACAGCAGCACGATGGAGCGTACGGCGGTGCGATAGCTCGCGCGCGACACGCGACGTCGTTCTGCGGCCGACATCTCCAGACCGAAGACGCACTCGAGGTTCTGCCGCGCGGCCGTGCGCCCGCGGCGATCGAGCGCCCACATCATGAATGCGAGCCCGTTCGAGATCGAAAGCACCGCCTTCGTCGGCAGCGCGGGCAGGATCTTCGACGCGACGACCAGCGGCCACGCGATCGCCTTCTGGCTGAGGCGCCTGGCGTGGAGTGCAGCGCGGAAGGCGACGAGGCGAAGGAAGCCCACGGCGCGGATGGTAGCGGGGGCGGACCTACGTCGGTCGTGCGAGGACGAGCGCCACGACCTGACCGTCGATGCCGCGCGCGATGACCCACTCCACGTCGTCGTCCGGACCCACGTCTCGTGCGCAGAGGACGGCGTCGGCGACGTCGCTCGCGGGGCCCATGTCTCCGGTCCATCGACGCGACGAGGCGTCCGAGACGAAGGCATGCGTCTCGATACCGGCGTCGGCGGCGGCCGAGCGAACGGCCTACGCCAGGGCTTGGCGATCGTTCGGCGGCCCGAAGGCTGCACCCCACCCGAGGACGACGGCGATCGGCTTCGCGCCGCGCGCCCGGGCGAGCGCGAGCGGTTCGAGCACCATCGCCGCGGCCCCCTCACCAGGAATCGCGCGCTCGTTCTCCGGGAGCGCCGCGTTGCGTCGCGCGAGTTCGAACCGCGCGATCGGAAGGGTCAGCCGTCCGGCACCGACCGCCAGCATCGCGTCGGCTTCGCGTCGCCGGATCGCGCGCGCCGCCATCGACACGGCGAGCAGGCCCGGCCCCGCGGGGCCCGAGAGGCTGGTTCCGGGTCCCATCCAGCCGAGCAGCGCCGTCACGAAGGAGTAGGCGTTGTTGTTGAGCGTGTCGAGCAGATAGAACGGATTCAACTTGCGCACGGTGGCCGTGTTGAGGCCCTCGGCGGTGAATGGCTTCGTGAAGTCGTCGGTAGCCTCGACGAAGACCGGACGGAAGTCGGCGTACTCGATCGACATCCAATCCATCTGCGCCAAAAAGAGGCCGCGGCGGGGATCGGGCGTCGCACGTTCGGGCAATGCCGCCTCGCGGAGCGCCTCGCGCACCGCCGTCACGGCCATCTGCCCGCTGGCCGTCAGGAACTTCGCCTGCGCCGCGTGTTCCTCCGGGATCGGTTCGCCGAGCCATGGTTCCTCGACCTGCGCGGCCCTTCGCGTGCCGTCGGGATCGCCGTCGTTGCCGACCGTCGTGCCTGCGCGCCGACCGGCCGCGATCGCGTCGGCGACGGTCCCGACGCCGAACCCGAGCGGGGTCACGAGTCCGAGGCCCGTGATCGCGGCGTCGTCGTCGCGGATCGCTCTCATGCCCGCTTCTTCGCCGGGGGCTCGTTCGGGGTCTCGCCTCGCAGCGTGCGGTAGGCGCGTTCCATACGGTCGCGCGCGTCGAGCGTCTCGACGGCGACGACGACGGCCTCGAACTCGACCGAAGCCTGTCGCTTCCCGTTCACGAGGCTCTCGGCGCGAAACGCGCGGCGCGCCGGCGCGGTCGAGGGCACGCGCTCGAGCACGAGGTCGATGCGATCGCCGGGTACCGCCGCGCCGAAGTAGCGCGCCGACGTCACGCGATCGAGCAGCACCCACCGCTCGAACGAGGACGACGCCGCTTCGAGCCAGCCGGCAAGCTGGACGAACGCCTCCAAGATCAACGTGCCCGGCACGACCGGCTGTTCGGGGAAGTGCCACTCGAGATAGTCTTCGGCCATCGCGACGTTCTTGCGGCCCTTGGCCGAAACGTCGGGGAGGCAACAACCACCGCCTCTACGCCGAGGCGATCGCCGGGGTCAGCGGGTTGTCGGCCAACGTCGCCGCCGATGCGGTGTTCGAGCAGTTCGAAGCCGACTTCTCGACCGACGACACT
>JANNRO010000442.1:0-2920 GCA_031401505.1 Planctomycetia bacterium | reverse complement strand
GCAGCCGTTGCTCCCGCTGCTCATCTCCTCGCTCGAGCGTCACGGTCACCTTCGCCTCGATGAGGCCGTTCGAGAAACATTGCTTCGTATGGGCGCCTCGACGATCGATCGCCTTCTCGCGCCGACACGGGCCCCCGGGATGGCGCAAGGCAAGCGACATCGAAGGCAGCCGAGCGTCAAAGGGGAGATCCCCGTCCGCACGTTCGCCGACTGGGGAGTTCCGAAGCCCGGGTTCATGGAGATCGACCTCGTGGCGCACGGCGGCGGGGGCACGGTCGGCAACTACGTTCACACGCTTACGCTGACAGACATCGCGTCCGGCTGGACCGAATGCGTGTCGCTGGCGGTTCGGGAATCAGTTCTCGTGGTGGACGCGATCGATCGGCTGAGACTGATCTTCGACACTTTGGCGGGTGAGCGGGGTCGATTCGCGCCGTAACTCGTTGCGGCCACTCGCGGGCGCCCGTGCGGCCGCCGAAATGTAGTGCCAACACTTTTCGCACCAGTTCGAGATAATGCTTGTCGAGGCGTTTCCAGTCGGCACGATCGCGCCATGTTCGTGCGAGCCAAGCGTAGTGTCGGCGCCAACGGAGAGGCCCACCAGTATCTGCAGATCGTGCGCTCGTTCCGCGAGGGGAAGAAGGTCCGGCAAAAGATCGTAGGCACGCTCGGGCGCCGCGATGAGCTCGTCGCCTCCGGTCAGCTCGATGGCCTGCTCCGTAGCCTCTCGACGTTCAGCGAGAAGCTCGCCGTCGTCGAGAAGGCGCGCGCCTCGGGCCTTCGCGCGCGCAGCGCGAAGGCGTGGGGCCCGCCGCTCGTGTTCCGGCGTCTCTGGGAGCGGCAGGGCATCCCCGACGTGATCGCGCGACTCGCGAAGGGGCGCCGGTTCCAGTTCGACGTCGAACGCTGCGTGTTCGCCATGGCGCTTCAACGGCTCATGGCGCCCGGCTCTGATCTCCAGGCGTCCTCGTGGGTCGGCACGGTCGAGGCCGAGGGCTTCGACGCGCTCGCGCTCCAGCACTTCTACCGCTCGGCCGAGTTCCTTCACGACGTGCGGGCGTCGCTCGAGCAGCAACTCTTCGAGCGCGACCGCGATCTCTTCAGCCAGAGCCTCGACGTCGTGTTCCTCGACACCACGAGCACGTACGTCTATCGCGACACCTCGACGCCGTGGCGGACGTGGGGCTACTCGCGCGATCGGCGCGGCGACCTGCCGCAGCTGGTCCTGTGCGTCGTCGTCGATGCCGCCGGCTGGCCCGTCGCGTGGGAGGTGTTCCCCGGCAACACGGCCGATCAGCCCGCCTTCAAGCAGGTCATCGCGATCCTGCGCGAGCGTCTCCAGATCCGTCGAACGATCGTCGTCGCCGACCGCGGGATGATCTCGAAGGACACGCTCGAGCTGCTCACCGGGCACGAGAAGGCTCCGTTCGATTACGTGCTCGGCTGTCGCATGCGACGCCAGAAGGAGATCAACTCGCACGTACTCGCGTCGCAGGGCCCGCTCGAGTTCGTCGCGGAGAACCTCCACGTCAAGGACGTCGTCGTCGATGGCCGCCGCTACGTCGTGTGCCGCAACGAGATCGAGGTCCAGAAGGACATCGCCGCGCGTGCCGCGGTCATAGAGAAGTTGAAGAGCACACTTGCGACCAGCGGGCCCAAGGCCATCGTTGGCAACAAGGGCTTCGCGCGTTTCCTCCGGGTCGAAAGGGGCGCTGTCTCGATCAACGACGAGGCCGTCGCCCTCGACGCTCGCTTCGACGGCACGTTCGTGCTCACCACGAACACGAACCTGTCCGCCGCCGAGGTCGCGACCACCTACAAGTCGCTCTGGCGAGTCGAGCGCGCGTTCCGCACCGAGAAGTCCGTGCTCGACGTCCGCCCGATCTACCACCACACCGACCGCAACTCGATCGGCCACATCGTCGCGTGCTTCCTGGCACTCCGGCTCGAGGTCGATCTCCAGCATCGACTCGACGAGAAGAAGATCGAGGTCTCCTGGCCCGACCTCATGCGCGACCTCGCTCAGGTCCAGGCCGTCGAGGTCGAGGCCGACGGCAAGCGATACCGGCTACGCACCGATCTCCCAGGGCACGCCGCAGCCGCCTTCGCCGCCGCGGGCGTCCGCCCGCCGTCCGTCGCCACCCTCCTCGGGACCGATCCGCCACGTCACGACGAGGCCCAGGATCCCGAAATGTAGTGCCAACAAATTCTCGTGGCCGTCGTAAGTCGTTGCTAGACAACGACTGCCTGAAAAATGCTGTCGAAGATCAGTGAGAAACGCGATGCCGTTCCCGTTGCGAGGGATCGACTCCGACAACGGCAGCGAGTTCATCAACGACGTGCTGCTCCGATTCTGCCTGGACAAGGTGATCGAGTTCACCCGGTCGCGCCCCCACCTGAAGAACGATCAGGCGTGGGTGGAGCAGAAGAACGGTTCGGTCGTGCGCCGCATGGCCGGCTACGGCAGGCTCGACGGAGTCGTCGCGTCGGATGCACTGGCTCGGCTCTACGACAGCACGCGGCTGTTCGTGAACTTCTTCCAACCGTCGTTCAAGCTGAGGAGCAAGGAGCGGGTCGGCGCGAGGGTTCGCAAGCACTATCACGCACCCGAGACGCCATGCTCGCGGCTGCTCGCGTCCGAGCACGTATCTGGCTCGAGACCGAACCCACTCGAACGGCGAAGGAGTCTCTCGCGCGCCTTCGAGGAGACAATTCCGGCCCGATACAGGAGGCGCAGCTCCGCACATTGCAGCGTCGAGTGCATTCATGGCGGAAAGCAGCGGCCCAACGACTCGTGTTTTCCCCTCCGCCGCGCCTCCCGATCGGACCGGAGCCGGCTACGCCAGGGACGGTGTGATGTCGCCAATGCACCGAGCGTCGGCTCGACCCTCGTTCTCCCTACGGGCTCACTCGGGTCGAG
>JANNRO010000441.1:0-6151 GCA_031401505.1 Planctomycetia bacterium | reverse complement strand
ATCGTCGGGCGTAGCAGAGCGCTTCTCCGACAGGCTCCTAGGGGGGAGGGGGCAACAGTCAACGCTCCGCCGCCGGACGGCGTGCCCGCCCGATGGACCCGGGATCGCCCGGGAGCCGATGGCGGCGTCTGGGTGGGCGTCGGGGACCCGCGCCGTACACTTGGCACCCGCATGCTCGTCCTCGTCACCGGCGCCCCGGGCTTCGTGGGCCACCATCTGGTCCGTGAACTCGTCCGGCGCGGAGACCGGGTTCGATGCCTCGTGCGCCGCACGGGCGTGCCCGAGGCGCTCGCGGGCCTCGACGTCGAACTCGTCGTGGGCGACGTCACGCGCGCCGAATCGCTTCCCCGTGCCGTCGAGGGAGTCGAAGAGATCTATCATCTCGCCGCGCGCCTGACCGCGACGGCCGAGCGGGAGATGTTCGCCACGAACGCGATCGGGACCCGCCATCTGCTTGACGCGGCGTTTCGTTCCAGCACCCTCGTGCGGTTCGTCCACTGCTCGAGCCTCGCGGTGACGGGACCGTGTCGCCAGGACGCGCAGCCGGTCGTCGAATCGATGGAACCGTGTCCGGTCACGTGGTACGGCCGGTCCAAGGCGCTGGCCGAACGGGCCGTCCGGGTGTTCGCGAGCGCGGGGATGCCGACCACGATCGTGCGGCCGCCCGTCGTCTACGGACCTCGGGACCGCGGGCTGCTGTCGGTGTTTCAGGCCGTCGCGAAGGGCGTGCGCCCGTTGCTCGGACGCGGGCCCAAGTCGTACTCCTGGATCTACGGACCCGACCTCGCGCAGGCCCTCGTCGTGCTCGGGCGGAGCCCGGCGACGCTGGGTCGCACGTACTTCGCGACCCACGCCGACGCGACGCCGATGGAAGCGTTCCTCGACGCCACGGCGTCGGCGCTCGGTCGCCGGGGATTTCCCGTGCGCCTTCCCGAGTCGGCGATCGCCCTGCTGGCCAGCGGCTCGGATCTGATCGCGCAGGTGACGGGGCGCCCCGGGATGCTCACCCGCGACAAGGTGAACGAATTGCGCCCCAGGGCGTGGGTCTGCTCGGGCGACGCGATGACTCGGGACACCGGATGGCGGGCCCCGACGCCTCTCGGCGACGGCGTCACGACGACCGCCCACTGGTATCGCGAGCACGGCTGGCTCTGAGAAGTCGCGCTGACACTCGAAGTCGGAGCGGGCCCATGGGCGGGCCGTCGGCGAACGGATCGGCGGGTGTTCGGCCCTGCGTAGTTTGACGGAACCCGCCGTCACCGCGAGAATCGGGCCGCTCGCGTGTACAACCCGCCGCGCGTCGCGACGGGTAGGCGGAGGGCCACGTGGACCGATCGTTCGGCGACTCCCGGTCGGTTCGATGGGTGTGCGGGGCGTTCGTCCTGACGTGGTTGGGGGCGTGCGCCTCGGAGATCCATCGCCCCATCCAACCGGAGTTCGACCTGCGCGATCCGGGCGCGACGCGGCGATTGACCGCGATTTCGACCGTCGAACGAACGGGCGATCGATCGTCGATCCCCGCCCTGATCGAAATGCTCGACGATGACGACGAATCCGTCCGCCTGTCCGCCGGCTCGGCGTTGAAGGCGATGACCGGTCACGACACGGGGTATCGGGCCTATGCGCCGCCCGAGGAACGCCGGACCCAGATCGCGCGGTGGCGTGCCTGGTGGAGCGGTGCGAGTCGCCCTCCCGCGACAGGCGCGACTACGGGGTCGGCGACGCAGGGCGCCGCTGTGGCGAAGGACGCGTCGTTCGGCGCCGACGCCGGGTACACAAGTGGGGGTACTCATGTCCGCACCCCCTGACGTCACCGTCCAAGCGCACATCTCGTCGCACCCGCGCTTCATCCAGTTCGTCCGTGTGCTCGCCGGCGAGGGTGCGTTGCTCGGGGGCTTCAGCGACGACGACTGCGATCGAATCGAACTCGCGGTCGTCGAAGGCTTCACGAACATCATCCGCCACGGCTACGGCGGGCGCACCGATCAACGGATCGAGATCCGCCTCGAGGCGCCGGTCGGCCGGTTCCGGATGGAGTTCGAGGATTGGGCGACGTACGTCGACCCCTCGAAGATCGCGTCGCGACCGCTCGACCAGATCCGCCCCGGCGGACTCGGTGTCCATCTGATGAAGTCGACGATGGACCTCGTCGACTACGTGAAGAATGCGCACGGTGGGACGACCCTCGTCCTCGAAAAGCGCCAATCGTCAACATGAGCGCCAGGAGAGACCCATGCCCGGGATGAGCGTCACGTCGGAAGCCCTTCCCAAGGGAGTTCTCCTCGTCGTCGAGGGCCAGGTGGACATGCACACCAGCCCCGACCTCCGCGCGAAGTTGCGCGAGTGCCTCGAGAAGAAGGCGAATCCCGTCCTCGTCGACCTGACCAAGGTCGGATTCATCGACTCGAGCGGGCTCGCGACGCTGATCGAGGCGCTGCAGGCGGTCGGTCGCTACGGCGGCAAGCTCCGCCTCTTCGGGCTCGCGCCCGCGGTCCGCAACCTCTTCAAGCTGTCCAAACTCTTCACGATCTTCGACATCCGCGAGTCGCGTGAGGACGCGATCCGCTAGCGCGGCCCATGGCGAGCCCGCGATCCGCGATCGAAGGGCTGGGCGACGGCGCGCTCCGACTCATCCGTTACGTCGGCGGCGTGTCGTTGGTCGTCGGCGACTCGATCTGGCGGACGGTCGTCGGACCGTTTCGCGGCCGGCCGATCCGGTTGAAGGAACTCTGGACGCAGATGGTGCGGGTCGGGCCCCGATCCCTCTTCGTCGTGTTCCTCGTCAACTTCTTCGTCGGCATGATCCTCGCCTTGATCGGGGGCAAGATCCTGCAGTCGATCGCGGTCGGCTTCACCGAATACGTCGGCGACCTGATGTCGACCGGCATCGTCCTCGAGCTGGGCCCGCTGCTGACCGCGATCATCATGACCGGGTTCATCGGCGCCGCGCTGACCGCCGAGATCGGCACGATGGTCGTGACCGAGGAGGTGACGGCGCTCACCACCTCGGGACTCGAGCCCGTGCGCTTTCTCGTGGCCCCGAGGCTTCTCGCGACGATCCTGATGATTCCGTGCGTGACCGTGCTCGGCAACGTCGTCGGCATCCTCGGCGGCTTCGTCGTCGCCAACCGCCTGCTCGGGATCAGCGGTCACGTGTACTTCGAACGCGCGTGGAGCGCGCTCTCCGCCGCCGACGTCTGGCACGGGCTCGAGAAGAGCCTGGTGTTCGGGCTCATCATCGGCGGCGTCGGCTGCTATCAGGGATTCCAGGTGAAGGGCGGCGCCGAGGGCGTCGGGCGTACGACGACTCAAGCGGTCGTCTCGTGCATCATGTTCATCATCGTGGCCGACGCCGTGCTCAACTACTTCCTCCTGTTCACGTAGACTCCCCGGGCTCCAACGGAAGGCGACCGTGTACACGAAGCACGCGGAATTCAAGGCCGGCGTCGTCGTGCTCTCGGCCCTCGTCGTGTTTCTGGCGTTCCTCTTCTACGCCGGCGGCGCCAACTCGCTCTGGGCGAAGTACCGGCACGTGAACATGCGCTTCAAGCCCGGGCCGACCGCGCCCAAGACGGGCGATCCAGTGTTGATGAACGGATTCGAGATCGGCCGCATCGAGTCGGTGACGCAGGCCGAGGAGCGTCGGAGCGGCAAGGACCTGACGCTCGCCGACCGCGCGGCGCTCCGCCTCCTCGACGGGCAGGACGGCGAGGTGCGCGAGATCTACGTGAGGGCCGTCGCGCGCCTCGACAAGGATCAGAAGATCCCCGTCGGAACGACGGCCGAGATCTCGACGTCGCTGACCGGGAGCCGCTCGCTCCAGTTGAAGCTCGGCCTCTCGACCGTGGATCTCGTCGACGCCGACACCGAGAAGTCCCCGATCCTCGTGGTCGCGGCGGGCGATTTCGCCGAGCTCCAACGTTCGGTCTCCGCGCTCACCGACAAGATCGGCACCCTGATCGACAAGGGCGGGGTCGTCGTCGAGAAGGTCGGTTCGGCGCTCGACGACGTGCGCGCGCTGCTCGCGTCGATCCGGTCGAAGGTGGAAGTCATCGACGCCAAGGGCATCCAGGACAACGTGCTGGCGGCGACCGCGAGTCTGCGGGACACGCTCGCGAGCGTCCAGAAGCGCGTCGACGAAATCACCGACAAGCTCGCCTCCGCCGCCGGCAACGTGGACGCGCTGACCGGTCGGGGCAAGAAGGTCGTCGACGAGACGGGCGAGCAACTCGCCGCGCTCCTCGCCGACCTGCGCAAACTGGTCGCAGGCATGGACGCGGTCGTCGGCGACATCCGACCGAAGGTCAACACGATCCTCGACAACGTGGTCGCGACGTCGGCGTCGGCGCAGAAGTTCGGCAAGGACGTCGAGGGCCTCGGCTCGAAACTCGAGGCCATCGTCGCGAACGCGGGTCTGCGGTTCGATCAGGTGCTCTCGCGTCTCGCCGAGGTGGGGCACAACCTCTCCGACGTCTCCGAGGATCTCCGGGCGCATCCCTGGAAACTCCTCAACAAGCCCGAAGACAAGGAGATCGCGTACGAGAATCTGCGCAACGCGGCGAGCAACTTCGTGCGCGCGTCGGGATCGGTGCAGCAGAGCATCGTCGAACTGAAGTTGCTCGAGGCGCGGCGCGATCTCGTACCCGCCGAACAGAGTCGACTCGTGAAGGAGACGCTCGCGCGTCTTGAGGCCGACCTCTCGAAGTACGCGCAGGCCGAGCAGTTCTTCACACAACTGCTTCGCGGTGGCGCGTCGTCGATGCCCGGGAGATAGCACGTTAGGGCCCGGGAGATCGCACGTACGGCCCGGGAGATCGAGTGGCGCGGCGGGCCGATCAACCGTTCGTCACGAGGTCGGACGCGGGCCCCGTCCTCGAATCGACCGAGGGCCCGCCGTCCGTCGCACACGCCGCGGTCGCGTCGATCCCTCCGTACGTAGGCCGAGCGCCGCGTCGCGCCTATCCTGCGCCGACCGCGCGGCCGGTCCCCGCGTGAAGGAGTCTCCCATGCGCAAAGTAGCAGTCATCGGTGGCGGAAACGTCGGAGCCACGGCCGCGTGGCAGATCGCCTCGCGTGACGTCGCCGACGTCGCCCTCTACGACATCCTCCCGGGCGTGCCCGCCGGCAAGGCGCTCGACATGTCCCAGGCGGGGCAGGTCTTCCACTTCGACGCCCGCGTCGAGGGGTCGGACCAGATCGAGGTGATCCGCGGCGCCGAAGTCGTCGTCGTGACGGCGGGCTTCCCGAGGAAGCCCGGCATGGACCGCATGGATCTCTTGAAGAAGAACGTCGAGATCGCCAAGGCGGCGGCGCTCGGCATCAAGCAGCACGCGCCCGATGCGGTCGTCGTCGTCATCACGAATCCCCTCGACGTGATGACGTGGGTCGTCAAGACCGTCACCGGATTTCCGAAGAACCGGGTCGTCGGCATGGCGGGCGTGCTCGACAGCGCGCGCATGGCCACGTTCATCGCCGCAGAACTCCGGTGCTCCCCCAAGGACGTGCGACCGATGATCCTCGGCGGTCACGGCGACACGATGGTGCCGTTGCTGCGCTACAGCACGGTCAACGGCGTGCCGCTCGGCAACCTGATCGGGGCCGAGGCGCTCCAGAAGATCTCCGACCGGGCGCGCAACGGAGGCGCCGAGATCGTGAAACTGCTCGGCACGGGCAGCGCCTACTACGCCCCGGCGGCGAGCGCCACGATGATGACGGAAGCCATTCTCGGTGACACGGGCCGCATCGTGCCCGCGAGCGCGTACCTGGAAGGCGAATACGGCTTCAACGGCATTTACCTCGGCGTGCCCGTCGCGCTCGGGAAGAACGGCGTGCGCCGGGTGATCGAGCTGCCTCTCGAGGCGGCGGAGAAGGCCGCGCTCTCGAAGAGCGCGGACAGCGTCAAGTCCGGGATCGCCGAAGCGAGTCCGATGCTCTAACAACGGCGGCCCACGACGGGCGCCTCGACGCCTCGCGCGGGGCCTCGCGCGGGCCGCAGCGCCCGTCCGGCGGCGGGACGTGGCGGGTATGCTCTACGACGTGAGAACCCGCCGTCCCGCGTTCCCGGCCGTGCTGTTGCTGTCCGGGCTCGCGCTCGCGGTGACGTGCGTTCGGCCGATCGGGCCCGCGTCCGCCGATTTCGGCAAGGACGAGA
>JANNRO010000440.1:0-4002 GCA_031401505.1 Planctomycetia bacterium | reverse complement strand
CGCCGCGCCCGCCTCGCGCGACATCTTTCCGAAGGTGCTGAAGCGGTAGTCGGCCGCAACCGAGCTCGAGCCCCCATCAGCCCTTCACGCACACCACCTGCCGCAGAACGCGCACGACGTCGACCAGGTCCTCCTGCGCCCGCATGACGGCGTGAATGTCCTTGTACGCATCCGGCGCCTCCTCGACGAGGTCACGTGCGTGACGAACGTCATAGGCGATCTCCCCCATCTGGCGACCGAGGTCCCTCACGGAGATCGACCGGCGCGCGTCTCCGCGCGAGAGCGCACGGCCGGCTCCGTGGGCGCACGACCGCATCGCGGGCGCGTGTCCGCGTCCATCGGTGTGATACGAGGCCGTGCCCATCGAACCGGGCACGACTCCTCGCTCGCCGATCGAGGCCGACACCGCGCCCTTGCGATGAACGTAGAGGTCTTCGCCGTCGTGTCGCTCGAGCCGCACGTGATTGTGGAGGCAGCCGAAGCGCGACCCCGGAACCGTGGTCAACCCGAGAGTGTCCGCGAGGACGACCGCGAGTGCATCGAGCATGGCGGCGCGGCTTCGCTCCGCGTACTCGACCGCCCACGCGACGTCGGCCAGATAGCCCCGCCCTTCGTCGTCCGCTGCTTGCAGTCCGGGCAGCCCGACGCGGTCCCTACGCGCCCGCGCCAGATGGTGCGCGTGGATCGAAGGCCCCATCGCCCGCGAGCCGCTGTGGACCATCGCCCAGTGCCGACCCTCGTCGTCCGATTGGAGTTCCAGGAAGTGGTTCCCGCGTCCAAGCGTCGCGAACTGACTGCGGCCGTCCTTGCGGGCGAGGGCGCCGAGCCGCGGCTCCGAGAGGACCCGCTCCTCGAGCGACGCAGGCAACGGCCGGTCGCGTCCGTCGGCCCCATGCCTCAGCGCCGGCACGGCCCGAGCGAGGCGCTCGAGCACGGCCCTCGCGATCTCCGGATTTCGCAATCGGTCCGCGTCCGCGTCGTACGCCTCCGCCGCCATGCCGCAGCCGATGTCGCCACCGACCGCCTCGGGGAAGAGCCGATCCCGAGCGCCGACGACGACACCCACGCACACCCCCTCCGACCAATGAACGTCGGGCATGACGGCAACGCGAGCGACCCCCGGCGTACGGGAGAGCTTGTCGAGCGGTCCCTTGACCTCACGGGGAAGCGGCTCGGCGAGCCACGTGCGGACGACGGCCCGCGGAACGGACGGAGCCGTCATTGGGGACCCCGCCGCTCGTCGAAGGCGAACGCCAGGTCGGGTATCCGACGCCGCACGAGGTGATCGGCGAGTTCCGAACGAATGCGACCCCGTGCGGCCTCGAGCCGCGCGAGGACTCGACCACGATCGACGTCATCGTCGAACGAGGCGATGCGCACGCGCAACCGCGAGGCGTCGGGAGCGGGTTCGACGGCGACGACGTCGAGGGTGTCGATGTTCTCGTCGGCCGTGAGGCCGGCGAGAACGAGCGTCAGGAGGCGAACTACCTGACCACAGAGGCGCTGCGTCGAACGATCGGGACCGTCCGATCGGCAAGGACGAGCGAGGTGACGGGGATCTACCCCGTCGTCGGCGTGGAGAGCGGCGCAGGGAGGAGGAGCCCTCCGGCGCCCACGAACGTGATGGGCCATGGATCTCTCGACGACGGGCCGGCCTCACGAAACGTGAGCGGCACCGTCGGGAAATCCCCGCTGGGAATCAGCCGATCGGATGCGGCTGGGCGCAGTCAACGAGCTCGGCCCACGACGGGCCGGCGGGGGATCAACCCCTCGCGGCGCCGAGGCTCGACGCAATGCGCGAAAAACGAATGAGCGACACGTCGGCCTCCTTTCAGCGGGCGAACGAGCAACGCACGGAGTGAATACATGTCGGGAGTGGCGAGTGGCTCGCCAGATTGCGACGGAAGCAGCCTACCCCGGCCGACCGGCCGGCGCAAGGCACGTGTTCGACACGTGACGTGGCGACGTGCACCAAGTCAATGCCGTCGATTCGCGGACGGGGCCCGCGTCCGACTCGCTTCGGGTCCGACGGCGCCGCCCGGATCGGCCGCCCGACCGAGCCAGCCGACTTCACCGAAACGGAAGAAAAATCCGGCTCTCCGGGTGCCTGTTTCGCCTCCGTAATCCGTAGGCGGGACGGCCGCTCGGGGGTATTCCGTTCGGACCTCCGTCGCCGCCGACCGGAGTCGCTGGAGCCCTCCTCTCATGGCCACGGCCACCGCTGGCGTAGTCCGCGTTCCCGGACTCTTGACGACCCGCCGAACCGACCGTTGGTGGGTCGCGCCCGTCGTCCAGGGGGGCGCGTTCCTCGTTTTCTCGCTCTACACGACGTGGGCCGCGATGCAGAACGCCCACTTCATCCACGAGAGCTATCTGTCGCCCTTTTACGCTCCCGTCCTCTGGGCTTCCCCGGGCGACGTCGCGGCGTACCACCACGCATGGTTCGGCTACAAGCCCGACTGGCTCCCCTACCCGTCGATCATCCCGTTCTCGCCCGCGGTCTTGATTCTCTGGGCGCCGCTCGGCTTCCGGTTGACCTGCTACTACTACCGGAAGTTCTACTACCGAGCCTACTTCGCCTCTCCGCCCTCGTGCGCCGTCGGCACGCTGACCGGCGCCTCCTACAAGGGCGAGAGGAAGGGCCTCTTCTGGTTGATGAACTTTCACCGCTACTTCGCGTACGTCGCGGTCGTGTTCATCGTCCTCCTCTGGTGGGACGCGTTGATCGCGCTCGGCTACGAGGGCTCCTTCCACCTCGGTGTGGGCAACCTCGTGATGCTGTTGAACGTCGTGCTGCTCTCGGCCTTCACGTTCGGCTGCAACTCACTCCGCCATCTGGTCGGCGGCGGGTCCGACTGCTTCTCGTGCGAGCGCTTCGGCGCCGCCAAGCACGCGGCCTGGAAGGGCGTCTCGTTCTTCAATCGCAACCACATGCTGTGGGCGTGGCTTTCGATGTTCTCGGTGGGATTGACCGACGGGTACATCCGACTCTGCTCCATGGGGGTCATCCGCGACCTCCGGTTCTTCTAGCGCCTCCACAGGAATCACGATGTCCACGTACGACACCCACACGCACGACGTCGTCGTCATCGGAGCCGGAGGCGCGGGCCTGCGGGCCGCGATCGAGGCGTCGTCGCGCGGCATGAAGGTCGCGCTCATCTGCAAGTCGCTGCTGGGCAAGGCGCACACGGTGATGGCCGAGGGCGGCGTCGCCGCGTCGCTCGGCAACGTCGACGACCGCGACAACTGGAAGGTCCACTTCTCGGACACGATGCGGGGTGGGCAGTACCTCAACAACTTCCGCATGGCGGAACTCCACGCGAAGGAAGCCCCCGATCGCGTGCGCGAGCTCGAGGCATGGGGCGCGGTCTTCGACCGCACGGCCGACGGGCGCATCCTCCAGCGCAACTTCGGCGGCCACCGCTATCCGCGACTTGCCCACGTGGGCGACCGCACCGGCCTCGAGATGATCCGCACGCTCCAGGATCGCGGCGTCCATCAGGGCATCGACGTCTTCATGGAGACGACGGTGATCAGCCTGTTGAAGGACGGCGGGCGCGTCTCGGGAGCGTTCGCATACACGCGCGAGCGGGGGCGCTTCGCGGTGTTCTCGGCCAAGGCGATCGTGCTCGCGACCGGCGGCATCGGGAAGGCGTACCGCATCACGAGCAACTCGTGGGAGTACACCGGCGACGGCCAGTCGCTCGCCTATCACGCGGGTGCCGACTTGATGGACATGGAGTTCGTCCAGTTCCATCCGACGGGAATGGTCTGGCCGCCGAGCGTGCGCGGCATCCTCGTGACCGAGGGCGTGCGGGGAGAGGGCGGCGTCCTTCGCAATTCGAAGGGCGAGCGCTTCATGTTCAACGACATCCCCGACCTGTATAAGAATCAGGTTGCCAAGGATGCCGAAGAGGGTTGGCGCTACGTCACCGGCGACAAAGCCGCCAACCGCCCGCCCGAACTCCTCACCCGCGACCACGTCGCCCGCTGCATCAACCG
>JANNRO010000439.1:0-3408 GCA_031401505.1 Planctomycetia bacterium | reverse complement strand
TGTCGTCCCAGTCGAAGCCTTCCCAACGCGTCTGGATCGTCAGGTTGATCTTCATCAGGAACGTGCCGCCACGGATCCAGAAGCCGCCGTCGTAGCCGGCCTGGCCGCAGCCGCCGACCAACGACGCGTCGGACCGGGCCGAAGCGAGATAACTGTCCACCGAGGACTGGATCTCACGAGCGGAAGGGGCCGCCTGCGCGTCGAGATTCTTCTCGACTGCAGACGCGTCCGTCCAACCTGTCTCCTGAGCGAAGGCCGGAGCGGCGAACGCTCCGGCGGCGATCGCCGCCGCTGCCACGAAGTTGCGCATCGAAAACCTCCGCGGGCCGACGTCTGGCTATCCCCGAGGGGGAAACCGCGACGACCCGAGACCACGTACCGATCGACTCGCCACCCTCCCGGGGCAGCACCCGATCTTTGTAGGCGAAGAGGGGGTCGTATTCCAAGGGAGAACCCCCCCGACGTCGTCGCCCCCCCGGTCCCGATTTGTTAGTCTTTCGATAGCCGAATGCGACGATCGAACGTCAGCGTGCGATCGCACCGCGCGTCGAGGCTCTCGAGCACGGTCGCGACGTCGGGTACGGGCTTGCCCCGAAAGACCTCTTTCCCGACGACCCTGACGACCACGTCGCTCGCCGGATCGATCATCGACGCCTTCAGCCACAGGGATAGGTCACGCAGGTCCACGGTGCCCGGGTCGACATCAAACTCGTTTCCCTTTCTCGTGGCCGTCAGCAGCGCCCGATCGACCGGGCGATCGCAGTGAAGCCAGTAAAAATCGAGCTTCGGAAGCCTACCGACCCGTCGGTCAACATCGTCTTCGGGCTCCGGGAAGACGGTCTCCGCCATTTCCCAAACGATCTTCTCGGGGAGTGCCGTCCGCCGCTTGGGCGCCATCCACTTCAGCAGGCGGGAGGGTTCACCCGGCGGAAATGCGTGGCCCAGTCCGGGCGTCGTCGAGAAGACCAGGTTGGCGTAGCCGCCCGGGTCGGCCTGCTTCAGTTCGCTGAGGCGATCCCACGCGTAGAGGTAGGTGCCGGGCATGCAGTGGTCGTCGGCGAGTCCGATGAACCAGTACATCGCGAGGTTTCGCACGTTGGGGACGAAGCCGTGCTGAAGCGTCTTCACCTCGTCCTTCGACATCACCTGGCTCTTCGGCCCCGCCATCAGCACCCCGGCGCACGGGGCGGCGCCCGCCAGCAGATCGGCGTGACGTCCGGCCATGAACCACGACCCGGTGCCGCCCATGCTGAAGCCCATCGAATAGACGCGATCGGGGTCGATCTCTTCGCGCACCTTCGCGAGCTCGAGCAGCGTCAGGATGAACCGCTCGCCGTGGACCGTGTTCCACGTGTCGTGGACCAGTTTGACTCCCTGCGGATAGATGCCGAGGCAGTCGGGCAGCATCCACTTTCCGGCCGCCTCGCTCGCGCTTCCTGCTCCCTCGCCTCCGCCATGGAGCCCGAGCACGAGGCCGCTCTTGCGACCGCCGGAGCCCGATTGAATCCACGTCGCCTCGCCGTAGGGCGTCGCGAGTTTCCCCTCCCCTTTCGGAAAGGACCTCCACTCCTTGCGCAACGCCTTCCAGAAGACGTCCCGGGTCGCGTCGAGCGCACCTTCGGCGATCGGGCCGAGCGCCTTCGCGCGATCGACGAGGTCGGAGCGCGCCTTTGCGTCCCACGCGTCGAACTTCGTCTTGGGCCGCGCCTTGGCCCACGCGGTCGCGAGCCCCTCGAGCGCCTTCGGATCGGGACCGGCGGCCCTGGCCCGGTCGTCGCCCGCGACGACGAGGGCCAGGCACAGCGTGGCGCGAGCGAGCGGGCGGAGCGACGACACGCGGAAATGATAGGCGGACGCGGGTCCCGTTGCTGAATCGACCGCGGGACCCGCGTCCGACGCCGGCGTCTTTCGCGCTACAGCCGCGACACCGCCTCGCGGATGCCGTCGGCGAGCAACGCGTCGACCGGGATCGCGTTCGACTCGTGTTCGATCGTGTCGGTGGTCGCGACACGGGCGATCGGTGCCCGAAGCAACTCGGCGTATGCCCCCGGTACGAGCACCGCATGGATGCCCACGCAGACCGCCTTCGAAAACCCCGCGGCGGCGAGGACGTTCGCGGCGCCGGTCATCGTGCGCCCCGTGGAGATGATGTCGTCGAGCAGAACCGGCGTGCGCTGTTTCCACATCGACGCCCCGTCGGCGCCCCCGATCGTGACGTCGCGGTCGCCGTGGCGGGTCTTCTCGAAGACCAGCGAGGGTGCCCCGAGCGCGTCGGCCACCGCGCCGACCCAGCGTCCGCTCTCGGAGTCGGGGCCGACGATCACGGGATCGGGCACCGTCCGGCGCAGGTACGCGATGATCGCCGGCGCCGCCGAGACGGCGACCGTCGGGATGTCGTAGAGCTCGTCGAGGGATTCGAGCCGGTGCAGGTGAGGGTCGACGGCGACGAGCGCGTCGAACGCACGGGAGAGCAACTGTGCGAACACACGCGACGTGACCACTTCACCGGGGAGGAAACTCGCGTCCTGGCGCATGTACGCGAGATAGGGCGCGGCGAGCACGACCTTGCGGGCGCCGCGATCGCGGGCGGCCTGCGCCGCAAAGAGAAGCGTCGCGAGCTTCGAATCGGGATCGCACAGCGAGCCGACGACCACGACGACGCGCCCGGTCGCGTCGCCGTCCAGGCGGGCATAGGTCTCGCCGTCGGGAAAGCGCCGGAACGCGACGGGGGCCCGGTCGGCGCCGAGCAGGCGCTCGAGGCGCGACGCACGTGCCTCGTCGCCGGGCAACGGGAGGAGAAGGAGGGACATCGCGCCCCGAACGTACCTCCGCCGATCGAAGGCCGCCGCGTTTCATCGAGCGACGGCCTGACGGCGCGTCAAACCCGCCGGTTCGATCGACAGAGAAACGCGCCCGCGCGCGGCCGTACGTCAGCGCGAGCGCTTCGCGGGGGAAAGCACGCTCGGGTGAACCAGATCGAGGTAGACGTCGCGGTCGGCGACTTCGATCTCGCCGAGGATGGGCAGGCGGCGCGACGTGCCCGCAAAGCGATAGCGCCCGGGCGAGAGACCCGCGACGCGATAGGCGCCGCCGTGTTCGATGAACACCTCTTTTGCCGCGAGCGATCGCCACCGCCCGCCCTCGAGTCGCTGCGGATAGACCCACCCATCGTGAACCGGGAGGCCGTGGAGCAACACTCGGCCCGATACGGCGACCCCTTCGTGCCACGAAGGTGACAGCCGCACGAGGGGGCCATCGGCCGCGATCTCGATCGGCCCGATCTCGGTGTCGGCGTACCGCTCGCACGTGGCGCGGAAGCGGTAGCGACCCGGCGATAGGAACGCCCGAAACGTCCCCGGGATCGGGCCGTGGGACTCCCGCGGCCAGAGGCGCCACCAGAGGACCTCC
>JANNRO010000438.1:0-2379 GCA_031401505.1 Planctomycetia bacterium | reverse complement strand
CCTTGCGGTCGAGGTTCAGCATCTCGAGCCCGCGATCGATGCGCGCGAGTTCGTCCTTCGTCCAGAATCCCTCGACGTCGGGCGGCGCCGCGGGCGGGGCAGGCGCCGGATCGCTCGCGTGCGCGGCCGAGCCGAGTCCGGCCAGCAGGAACCAAACCAGTGGTCGCCGTCCGCGCATCGCGATCCTCCGTCGATCGGGCGACGGGACCTGCGTCCGCGAAGTCGTCCGGTTCGGAAGCGTACGCGAACGGCGTTACGGCAGAATGCGGGCATGCGCATGCACACCGTGGCGATCGCGGCCCTCCTCGTCGGACTCGGGTCCCGTCCGTCGTTCGGGGAGGACGCTCCCGCTCGTGCGCTTCCATGGGCGAAGGACGCAGCGACGCTCCTCGACGGCGTTTCCGAGATCGCGGCGCCGGGCGCGCTGCCGGGGTCGGTCGTCGCGTTCGGTCCCGACGCCTTCCCCCTCGTGCTCGCGGGCGCGGGGGGCGTCAAACGCGTTCCGATGGCGGCTGCCGCGCGATGGGAGAAGGGCCGCGTCGTCGTGATCGCGCACGACGCGTTCACCGCCGCCAAGACGAAGGAGTTCGCCGACTCGGGGAAGTTCCTCGAGAACGCACTTCAGTGGGCGGCGGGCGGAGACAAGAAGTCGCCGCGCGTCGGAACGTCGGCCGCCGCGCTCTCGAACATCGATGTCGTCCTGTTGAGCGGGGGGAATCCCTCGGAGGATGAGCGCAAGGCGCTCGCCGCGTTCGTCAAGGGAGGCGGAGGGCTTGTCGCGTCGCTTTGTCCGTGGGGCTGGCTCCAGGTGTCGAAGGCGTCGGGCATCGGCGAGAATGGGCTCCAGATCCTGCTCGCGGACGCGGGCCTCGCATTCACGACCGAGACCGTCGAGACGACCGGATCCAGGGGCTACATCGTCTCGGGCGCGCCCGGCCTCGCATTTCACGCCGAGCACGCGGTCGATCTGCTGGTCGCGACGGCCGGCGAAAACGCGACGGGACCCGAGATCCTCCAGGCCTCCTTGGTCGCCCAGCAGGCGATGGCCGTGCTGCCCGAGGGCGAGAAGCGGATTCGCAAGCACATCGCGAAACTCCTGTACGAACGAGCGGCGCACCTCGTGCCGACCGCGCAAGACCCGTTGAAGGCCGATCGGCCTCTCGATCGGTTCCCTCTGGCTGCACAACTCGCGAGTTGGGCCCGACGTCCGGCAAAGGACGTCACGAGGCACCCGTCGGCCTTCACGTTCCCGGGGCGTACTCCGCCCTTGGCGAAGCGCGTGGACGGATTCCTGTTCATCGACGCGACAGTCCCCGGCTGGCATTCGACGGGACTGTATGCGCCTCCCGGCCGCGTGATCACGGCGAGGGCACAGGAGTCGGGCGGCACCCCCACGACTCGTCCGATGCCCCCGCCCCCGAAGGAAACGCCGCTATCGGTCGAGCTTTCCGTTCGGATCGGCTGTCATCGCGACACGCTGTGGCACCTCGACTCGTGGCCGCGCGTGCCGGACATCACGGTCGAGCGACCGTTCGACGGGTCCGAAGTGACGATCGCGTCAGCGTTCGGTGGTCCGATCTACGTCGTCGTGCCCGAGGGAGCGAAGGGCGAGTTCAACATCGCGGTCGAGGGCGCAATCGCGGCGCCGCTCTACGTGCTCGGCAAGACGACGAAGGCGGATTGGATGATCTCGCGCTCGGCACCGGGCCCCTGGGCCGAATTGGGGACCTCGAAGGTCGTCCTCTCCGTGCCTTCGGCCGTGATCCGTACCCTCGACGACCCCGAGCCCCTGATGCACTTCTGGGACCGTGTGCTGGACGCGGACGCCGATCTCGCGGGAATCCCTCGCAAGCGAGCGCGCCCCGAGCGCTACGTCGCCGACGTCGAGATCTCGGCGGGCTACATGCACTCGGGCTACCCGATCATGACGCACCTCGACGCCGCCGAGCGGATGGTGAACCTCGACCTGCTCTCGACGAAGGGTGACTGGGGGCTCTTCCACGAGATGGGCCACAACCATCAGAGCCCGGACTGGACGTTCGACGGGACGACGGAGGTCACCTGCAACCTGTTCGCGCTCTACGTGCTCCAGACCGTCTGCGGGGTCAAGGGCATCGCCGGCCACGAGGCGCTGGTCGAGCGCGAGAGGAAGGCCGCGGACCACGTCAAGGCCGGGGCGCCATTCACGAAGTGGAAGTCCGACCCGTTCTTGGCGCTTTCGATGTACACGCAACTGATCGAGGGCTTCGGCTGGGAGCCGTTCCAGAAGGTCTTCGCCGAGTACCGCATCTTGAAGGCGGCGGAGCATCCCGCGAACGACGACGCGAAGCGCGATCAATGGATGACGCGCTTCAGCCGCGCCGTCGGCAGGAACCTGGG
>JANNRO010000437.1:0-8107 GCA_031401505.1 Planctomycetia bacterium | reverse complement strand
TTCTCGGAAGTGTCTGACACTTCCGAGAAAACCTTGTAGGACGTGTAGGACGATCAGCGAGTCGGCGGCGGGTTGCGTCGACCGGCGCCCGAGCGGTGGGGTCGATACCCGACCGTGCGAGGCGGATTCGTCGCGGGGCGTGAAGAGGGCGGCGTGACGGTGGGCGAGGTGCCCGCGTCTTCGGCGTGGTGATACGTCGAATCGGCGGCGGGGCCCGCGTCCGACTCGTCGTCGTCCGGCGTACCGCTCTCGCCCTCGCTGCCCGCGGCCGTCGGACGTCGTACCCGTCCCGAGTTCGCGGCGCGCTCGGCGGCGCGGCGACGGGCTTCGAGCGCTTCGGGGGGCGGGTCGGTGGGGATCAGGCATTGGCGACCGGAACCGATCAGGTCGGCGCGCCCCTCGTCGAGCAGCGCGCGCCGCACGGTGAACCAGTTCTCCGGCTTGAAGAACTGCATCAGCGAGCGCTGGACCACGCGATCGCGCAGACGCTGGCAGACGTTGACGGGCTGGAGCGAGAACGGATCGAGCCCCGTGTGCCACATGCAGGTCGCCACGTCCATCGGCGCAGGGATGAAATCCTGCACCTGACGCGGGCGGTAGCCATTGCCCTTCAGGAACAACGCCAATTCGATCATTTCCTTCGGCGTCGAGCCCGGATGACTCGCGATGAAGTAGGGGACGAGGTACTGCTCCTTGCCCGCGCGCTTGGAGGCCGCGGCGAAGGCGTCGGCGAATTCGAGGAACGTGCGCTGTTCGGGCTTCTTCATCGCCGTCAGCACCGTCGCCGACACGTGCTCGGGCGCGACTTTCAAGTGCCCTCCCACGTGGTGGCGGGCCAGCTCCTCGACGTACTCGGGGTCGCGCACCGCGAGGTCCATGCGGATGCCCGACGACACGAGGACGCGCTCGACGCCCTGGACGGCGCGGGCCTTGCGGAGCAGCGCGGTCGTCGGCTTGTGGTCGGTGCCGAGCAGCGGACAGATCGTCGGATGGATGCACGAGAGTCGTCGGCATTTGGCCTCGATCTCGGGGCGCGTGCAGCGCATCTTGTACATGTTGGCGGTCGGCCCGCCGACGTCGCTGATCGTGCCCTTGAAATCGGGTTGCTTCGCGACCGCCTCCACCTCGCGCAGGATCGAGCGCTCGCTGCGGCTCTGGATGATGCGGCCCTGGTGCATCGTGATGCTGCAGAAGGTGCACCCGCCGAAGCAGCCCCGCATGATCGTCACGCTGTCGCGGATCATGTCGAACGCGGGAATCGGCTCGGCGTAGCGCGGGTGCGCGCGACGCGTGTACGGGAGGTCGTAGGCCGCGTCCATCTCGCGTTCGGAAATCGGGAGCGTCGGCGGATTCTGCACCAGCAACCGATCGCCGTGGCGCTGCGTCATGCGGCGCCCGTTCAACGGATTGGTCTCGTGGTGATGCAGCGCCGTCGCCTTCGCGAACGCCGTCTTGTCGCGCCCGACCTCCTCGAACGAGGGCATCTCGATCGTGCGGCCGTCGCATGCCGCGTCGTCGAAGCGATGTTCGGGCAGCGTCTCCTTGCGGCCGAGCAGGTAGGCGACGCCGCGCAAGTCGCGCAACGCCGAGACCGGCTCGCCGGCGGCCAACCGCCGCGCGATCGTGACGACGGTCGCCTCGCCCATGCCGTAGGCCAGGAGATCGGCCTTGCTCGAGACCAGCATCGAGGGGCGGACGACGTCGCTCCAGTAGTCGTAGTGCGCGATGCGACGCAGCGACGCCTCGACGCCGCCGATGACCACCGGGACGCCCGGGAACGCCTCGCGACAACGCTGGGCGTAAATCGGCGTCGGGCGGTCGGGCCGGAGCCCGATGCGACCACCGGGCGAGTACGCGTCGTCGTTGCGACGCTTGCGATTCGCCGTGTAGTGGTTGATCATCGAGTCCATGTTCCCGGCGCTGACCGCATAGAAGAGTCGGGGGGCGCCCATCGCCCGCCACGCGTCGGCGCTCTTCCACTCGGGTTGCGCCAGGATCGCGACGCGGAACCCGTGGGCCTCGAGGATGCGACCGAGGATCGCGGCCGCGAACGAGGGGTGGTCCACGTACGCGTCGCCGGACACGAACACGACGTCGGGGCGGTCCCAGCCCAGAATCTTCATTTCCTCCGGGGAGGTCGGGAGGAAGCGGGCCGATGCCATGGGGGACAGTGTAGGGCGGGCGGGGGTGCTCGGGGCCGTTCCGGTCACACGACCTACCTGCGTGCCGAATTCGGATACCGTCTACGCCCATGAAGCAGACCGCGCTGATCGTTTGCCTGTTCTTCGTGACGCTCGGCCTGGCGCTCTGGGCGCTGGGCGTGTTCCACGCCGAGACCCCCGCTCCGATCGAGGTCGCGCCGCCCGTGACGCCGACTCCCGCGGCCATGGGGGACGGCGACCTCTCGGGCAACGACGCCGAACCGAAGGAAGAGCCGACGCCCGAGATTCCGGAGTTTCCGGGTCCGGTCCGCGTGCTCCTCCTCGCCGACTCGCATCGCTCCTTCACCGCCTGGCTCGAGCAGTTGTGGAGTTTCGTCCCGGCCATCCAATGGCAGGCGTGGCACACGAAGGCCGCGCCCGAGGGTGTCGTGACCCACTCTGCTTCGGCTCCCGCGCTCGTTAACGCGCCGCTCGGGCCCGATCTGGAGTCCGTTTCGGTGCTGGTGCTCGCGGGGTTCGATCCCACCTCGATGCCGGCCGAGTTCTGGTCGCGCGTCGCCGATCGGGTGAAGTCGGGATCGCTCGGCGTGCTGGTCATCGCCGACAACCAGTTCGCCTTCAGGACGGGCGCCGAGCCGTCGCTCGCGTCGATCCTTCCGGTCAAGGGGGTCAGGGCCGTCGCACCGACGATGCCGGGAAGCGCCGATCTCGCGGGCGTGTACGCGTCGGCCGCGGCGCTGCGCGCGACCGATGCGGGCACGACACATCCCGCGACCCGCCTCACCTCCTGGCCCGGTTGGAGCCGGAAGATGTGGGACCAGCAGGCCGGCAAGGACGCGGACGGTCGCTGGAGCACGAAGTTCTGCGCGGCCGTCGACGGTCCGGTCGAGGGCGCCACCGTGCTGGTCGAGGTCGAAGCGGGCCCCACGCGCGCGCCCGCGATCGTGATCCACGACTCTCCGACGCGTCGCGTGATGTGGGTCGGCGGCTTCTTCGACGTCGAAGACCCGGCCTATCGCGGGACGAAGTCGATCGAACGCATCCGCGCGATGTTCCTCTCGTGGATCTCGGCCCTCGCGGGGGGGAAGAAGTAGGCGCTGACGCCTCGCGCTACTTTCCGCCGCCCGGCGGCCGGCCCTTCGCGTCGGAGAGCGCGCGTCGCACGGCGGCCATCATCTCGCGGGTGTTGACGGAGGGATCGACGCCCTGTCGGCGCTCGAGTTCGGCCGCCCGCTCCACGTCGGCGAGCGCGGCCTCGAGGTCGAACTTCGCCCGCCATCGCAGCCTCGCGGCTTCCTGAAAGATGCGTGGGTCCAGACGCTCGTGCGCCGTCGCCGCCGCGAATGCCGCGCGAGCGTCGTCGGCTCGACCCTTCGACACGAGCACCGCGGCGCGGAGGGCTTCGATGCGACTTTTCGCCAGACGCCACGACGGTTGGGGCACCCGCCCGCGGTCGAGCCAGCGCGACGGCGCGAGATCGACGACGCCGCACCGGGCGCCGGCCTGAAGCGAAGCCTCGGCCAGCGACGCCGCCTCTTCGAATCGGCCGGCCGATTCCTCGAGCTGGGAGCGGCGGTCGAGATCGAACGTCGCCTCGGGGCCGTCGGGCCTCACCGGGGAGGGAAGCCCCGTCACGTCGGCGCTCCGGGTCCGGCGCTCCGGGTGCTCCGCCACCGTGACGATGCGCAACGCCGTCCAGGCCAGGAACAAGTCGTCGAAGCGGGCGAGCGAGCCGTCGTCGCGTGCGCGCATGATCCGCTCGATGACGCGGCGCGGGCCGCTCGAGGCGTCGACCTTCACCAGCGCTTCGACGATGTCGCCCGCCTCCGCCGGCAGCGGAGGTCGCGGCGTCTCATGGATGGTCGCGCCGTCGAAGCGCAGCGAGACGTCGAGTTCGAGAGGATCGATCGCCGACGTCAGCGGTCCCCCGCCGCCGACGTGGGCGCGCGTGAAGGCGCGGCGGGACTCGAGCTGGAACAGCGCGAAGCGCGGATCGACGATCGCGTCGGCCAGCGCCTCGAGCGAGGCCGGCCCCTTGGTCGTCGCGAGCGCGATCGTCAGCGCCTGCATGCGCATCGAGCGCGCGTTGTCGTCGTCGTCGAGCGGCCGCATGAACGGCGGGCTCGAGAAGCGCTTGGCGAACGCCGCCCCGAACAACTCGACGAGTCGACGCGCGCGCTCCGGCGTCGCCGCCGTCCCGGCGAGTTCCGCCACCCGGAAGAGCGCCACGTTCGACTCCTCGACGCATTGGGCGAGCCAGTCCGTCGCCTTCTCGCGGATCGGGTCGCTCGCGCATCCGATCAGCGCCCGCGCGCACTCCGACCGAAGGTCCTCGTCTTCGAGACGGTCGGCTGCAAGCGCCCAGAGCACGTTCTCGGGCAGCGGTTCCTTGCCGCGCTCGAGCGCCAGGAGCGCGTCCTTTCGCGACGACGCGGTCTCGTTCGCGTCGGCGAGGTAGGGCACGAGATAGGCCGACATCGGGCCGTGGTCGACGTACGACAGCGCTCGCACCGCGACCCGTCGCATGTCGGCGCTGCCGCGGGAAAGCAGCCGCCTCCAGAACGGGTCGGTCCGCGCGGCGTCCGTCGCCGCCCGCCCCGACACGACGGCCGCCACCTCCGACAGCATGTAGTCGTCGCCGTCCTTCTGCGCCGCGCCGATCTCGAGCGCGAAGTCGAGCGCGTCGCGCTCGGCGACGATCTGCAGATTGCGCAGCAGCACCCCCGGGCGGGTGACGCGGGTCCACTGCTCGCGGATGTAGCGCACGGCCGCGGCCCCGTCGACCGACGACAGCGCGGTCGCGATGGTCCCGATGTCGATCCCGTACGCCGGCGTGTCCATCGCGAGACGCACGAGCGCCACGGCCTTCGGCCCGCGCAACGACGACGTCGGCGCATTGACCTCGATGAACACGGCGCCGCGGGCCTCCTTGCTGCCGAGCGCCAGCATCCGTTCGAGCAGCGCATAGGCCGCGTCGTCGGCCGGTCCGGTCAACGCGTGGACGGCGTTCTGCTCGTAGGGGCGCCAGCGTTGGTCGAGCAACGCCGCCTCGACGAGCGCGCGCGCCTCGGGTTCGCGGCGGGAGAGCAGCACCGTCGCGGCTTCCGACGCCACCGCGTCGTTGTCGTCGACGAGCAGTGACGCGAGGAACGGGCCCGCGAGCGACCAGGCCTCGCCCGCGAGCGCGCGCGTGCCGTCGGTCCGGATGTCGCTGCGACGCTCGCGATGGACCAGCCGCCGCGCCGTCTCCGCGTCGCCCGTGCGCCGCAGGTCGCGAAATGCCCCCGACACCTGGGTGAGGACCGCGGGCGGAACGTGATCGGGGTCCATGAGCGACATCAGCACGGGGAGCGCCGTCGCCTCGCCGACCGCGAGGAGGAGGCGGATGCCGTGATTCGGGTCGTCGAACTCCGACGCGCGAAGTCGCCTCGTCACTTCGGAGACCAGCGTGGCCCGGATCGCGGGATCGCTCGCCAGATCGGGGAGGGCGCCGAACAGGAGGTTGCGCGCCTCTTCGTCCACCTGCCGGTTCTGGACGCGGGCGGGGTGCGCGATCCACGCGACCGCCAGCTTCAAGGCCGCGTCGCGTTCGGCGTCGGGAATCGCATCGTGGGCGCTCCCGGCGACGCCGACGACGTGGGCGAGCAGCGCCTCCGCCGCCGCCAGTCGCGACTCGGCGGGATCGGGGTCGACGAACGGGGCTCCGAGCAGGGCGCGCACGACGAACGAGGCGATGCTCGTGCCCCCGTACTGCACGATCATGAGGCGGTGGAGGTCGTGCGATCTCATGCCCCGTTGCGCGACGACGAGCCTCGCTCCGCTCGTGCGCTCGTCGGCCGATTGACCCTTCAAGTACGCGCGCGCGGCGAGGAGCCGCACGTCGAGACCTTCGTCTCCCCGCAGCCGGTGAAGGCGCAGGCGCCGTGCACGCAGGTCGGACGCGGTGTCGGGAGGCAACGCCACCCGCGCGGCACGCGCATCGGGACGGTCGATTGCGAACAGCGCGCGCAACGCGGCGGCGCGCACGCTGGGCGTCGGATCGGCGGCCAGTCGGACGAGGGTCCCGACGCCCGTCCCGGACCTGCCCCCGCCCAGCGCCTGGGCGACCAATGCGCGGACTTCGAAGTGTGGATCGTCGAACCGGGTCGCGAGGCGCTCTTCCGCCTCGGCGGAGTCGAAGCAAGCGATCGCGTGGATCAGCGCCAGCCTCGCGCGGAGCGGGAGGGCGGTCTCGCGCTCCCGGACGAACGCGGACCAGGCGTGCTCGTATCCGGGCCTGCCCGCGTGGACGAGTTCGCGCACGCCGATCCGCTCGCGCTCGGCGTCACCCGAAAGGACGTCGTCGAGACCTCGTCGAGCCAGCGCGTCGGCCCGACTCGGCGCGTCGTCGGCGGCGACGAGGCCGGCGACGGTCACGAGCATCGCGAGCACGGTCGCCCGAACGGCCGACGGGGCCCGCGTCCGATTCACCGGGCCGCTCCGCCCTCGACGAGCGCGCGGATCGCCTCGGGGAGCGCGTCGGCGATCTCGCTCGCGAGCGTGCCGCGATCGCCACGACGCACGCGCAGGAGATCGGCGGCGGCGCCGTGAACGTTGACTGCGAGCGAGACGGCGCCGAACGCGTCGCCGCCCGTCGTGGGGAGGCCCGCGAGGAACGCCGCGACGACGCCTGAAAGCACGTCGCCCGTGCCCCCGGTCGAGAGGATCGGGTTGCCCGTCGCGTTGACGAAGACGCGCGTGCCGTCGGTGACGACCGTGCCCGCGCCCTTCAGCGCGCAGATGCCCCGGGCGCGCACCGCGAGCCGCTTCGCGCGGTCCTCGCGACCGTCGCGCGCGGCGAGCGTCGTCGCTCCCACCTCGCCGAGCAGCGCCGCTGCCTCACCCTCGTGCGGAGTCAATACCGTCGCGGCGGCGCGCGACGCGAGATCGGCGACGCGGCCGCGTACGGCGTAGAGGCCGTCGGCGTCGAGGACGACGGGTTTCTTCGCCTTCCCGAGCAGGCCCCAGATCGCCTCCTCGGTCTGCGGTGCGCGTCCGAGGCCGGGTCCGATCACGAGTGCGTCGACCCGGTCCAGGTACGGCAGGATCGCGTCGTCGGACGACGAATCGAGCGCCCCGTCGTCGCTGGACGGCAGCGCGACCACCATGGCCTCGGGGAGCAGGCCCGCGACGACGTCGGCGATCCGCTCGGGCACCGCGATCGTCACGAGCCCCGCTCCCGCGCGCAGCGCGCCGCGCGCGCACAGCGCCGGGGCGCCCGCCATGCCGCGGCACCCGCCGACGATCAGCACGCGGCCGACGGAGGCCTTGTGCGAATCCCTCGGGCGCGGAGGAAGGGCCGGCAGAGGCACGTTCGGAGGCATCGCGATATCGTAACGGGGCGTCGGGTGCGAACGGGCGGCGGGACCCGCGTCCGACGCCGACGTTCAGAACGCCGACTCCAGCCGCCCGATCGGCTTGCCCGCGAGGTTCTTCTGGACCGTCGTCGCGTGGCGCGCGCGCAATTCGTCGGCGTCGGTGTCGGAGAGCACGGAGAGGCGTCGCAAGACCTCGATGACGACCGCGCGATAGCCGCGATCGCTGCCGTCGTCGACCTTGATCGCGAGCGCACAGCGACGGTCGGGAACCGCCGTCACGTGCACGCCCTCGGCGCCCGACTTCGCGATGACGCGCCCGCGTGCGGCGAGCATCAGGTCGGTGTCGAAGCGCTCCTCGCCCGCGACCATTTCCGGGTGTGCGCGCATCGCCGAGCCGATGCGGAGCGCGGCGGCGGTCAATTCACTCGACAGTCCGGTGCCCGCGGGCGCGCCCAGCTTCGCGATCGAGCGCGCCATCGCGACCAACGGCAGCGCGAGCGCCGGCGCGCCGCAGCCGTCGACGCCCGCGAACACGTCGGCTCGCGGGATGGCCGCGAAGGCCGCGACGTGGTCGAGAATCGCCTGCTG
>JANNRO010000436.1:0-5019 GCA_031401505.1 Planctomycetia bacterium | reverse complement strand
GTTCGTGCATCCTCCGCTCTCGGCCTGGCTGACGATGCCCTCGTACGCGCTGCTCGGCGTCTCGCCGTTCGCCGCGCGGCTTCCGATGGCGCTGGCGGCGATCCTCACGATCCTCGCGACCTGTTCGATCGGGCGAGTGGTTGCGGGTCGGCGGGGGGGGCTCGTCGCCGCGGCGGTACTCGCCATGACGGCCCGGTACTGGCTCTTCTCGCGGCAGCTCGCGGGCGACGTCTACCTCACCGCGTGCCTGACCGGCGCGTTCGCGCTGGCGCTGCCCGCGCTCGAAAGCGCCGGCACGAAGGGGCGCGGGCGGCTGCTCGCCGCGTACGCGCTCGTCGGCGTCGGAACGCTCGCGAAGGGGCCCGTGATCGGGGTGCTGTTCCTCGCGCCGTTCCTCGGCGCGGCCCGCTTCGCCCGCCCGCGCGTTCCCCTTCGGGCGCTTCGACCGGTCGCCTTCACGCTCGTGGTGCTGGCGCTGGCCGCTCCCTGGTTCGTCTACATGGGCGTGCGCTTCGGGCGCGAGTGGTTCGACGTCTACTTCGGCCACCATACGGCGAGGCGCATCGTCTCCGACGACCTCGGTGGGCGGGACCGCGCGCACTGGTTCTACCTGCTGGCCCTGCTCGGCGAAGGGCAGCCGTGGATTCTCTTCGTGCCGTTCGCGGTCCGGCGCGCGATCGCCGCGCGGGACCGCGATCCGGCGCGTCTCCTCGTCTGGTTCGCCGCCGCGTTCCCGCTCCTGCTCTTCAGCCTCGCGGTGGGAAAGCGCAATGTCTACCTGCTGCCGCTCTACCCGGCGCTCGCGGCGGCGCTGGCGCCGTTCTTCCTCGAGGCGTGGGACGGGCTCCACGAGCGCCTCGCGCGCGCGAGCGCCGCGCTCCTTTCGGCGGCGGCGGCGGGCTCGTGCACCCTCCTGCTGATCGGAGCGTCGCACGTGCCGACCGACATCGCGTCGGGATCACGCGTCTATCTCGTGATCTGCGCGCTCGCATTCCTCGCGGCGGTCGGAGCCGCGGTCGTACCGCTCCGCGTGCCCCGGGGTCGCGTGGTCGTCGCATTGACCGTCGGATTCGTATGGCTGCTCCTCGTCACCTCGGCGCTCCTGCTCCCGGCGCTCGGGCGATTCATGCCCGTGCCCCGGCTCGCCGCGAAGATCGTCGCGCGGGCGCGACCCGAGGACCCCGTCATCGTCTACCGAACGAGCATCCACAGCCTCATGTACTACGCCGATCGCCGCACGTCGGTCGCCCAGGGGCCGGCCCATCTCCTGGCCCTCGTTCCCGAGGGCGCGCGGGCCTTCGTGCTCGGCGCCGACGAGCGATTGGCGGAACTTCGGGCGCTCCCGAACTGGTCGGTTGTCGAACTCGACCGGGCGGCGTACTTCAAGTTCAACTTCGATCGGAACATCCGGGGCATCGGCCCGAGCGCACTCGATCTCGTACTCGTCGAGGTTCGTCGGGCGACCGCCGAGGAGCGCCGCGCCCGGGAAGCGATCGACCCCGGCACGCGTTCACCGGACGTCAAATGAACACGTCGACACCGACACCCACACCGCCGCCGCCCGTCGCCCGTTCGTCAGGGTCCGCGATCGTCGGCATCGCGCTCGCCGTGCTCGCGATGGGGGTCGGATGGTGGATCTGGCGCGAGCCCGCGGTCCCGCCCAGTCGCCCCCCTCCGGGCGAGATCGTGCTCGAAGAGACGATCGACTTCAGGGGGGGGCCGGTCGATCGACGCCTGCTCTCGCCCGGACCCTCGGTGTTCTCGGTCGAGGTGACTCCCGCGGGCGGTTCGCGCGGCGTGACCGTCACGCTCGGTCCGCCCCTGCCCGCCACGAACACCGAAGAGGGCGGCCCCGATCCGCTCCTTTCGACCGTCGTTCGCGGGGACGTCGGCAAGGGAGTCACGGCCGACTTCCGCGTGTACTCGTCGGGCATCCAGGTCCTCCGGATCGAGACGAGCGGTGACATCCCGACGCTCGGTGGTGGGCGTGGCGAGACCGTTCGCGTTCGGCGGCGACCCGGACCCTGATCGGCGGACGGGACCCGCGTCCGACCGCCCGCGGTCCGGCCCCGTCCTTCCCCCGTGGCAGCATCCGTGCCGTGGCGAAGTCGGTCGTCCCTTTCGAAGTGCATGCGCTGCTTCACGCGAGCGGTGCGCGCGCCTACGTCGTGATCGATCCCGACTCGCGCGAGGCGCTCGTCGTCGACCCGATTCTCGACGAGGTCGGTGAGGTCAAGAAAACCGTCGCCTCGGCGAACGCGGCGCTGCGGTGGATCGTCGAGACGCACGGTCACGGCGACCATCTGTCCGGCGCCGCGGCGCTCCACCGCGAAACCGGTGCCGAGGTGGTGATGACGCTCGCGGCCGACAGTCGGGTCGCGACGCGGCGCGTCGGCGAGGGAGACCTCTTGACGCTCGGCGAGCAGGTGCTCCGGGTCCGGCTGGCACCCGGCGTCGCGCCCGACGCGCTCGTGCTCGAAGGCCCGCGGATCCTCTTCACCGGGGACACGCTGCTCGTCGGGACGATCGGCGTGCGCGACGCGCCCGGCGCCGACGGCGGAGCGCTCTACGACACGATCCAGCGCATCTTCGAGCCCCAGCCCGACGACACGGTCGTCCATCCCGGCCACGACGACATGGGTCGATCGCGCACGACGATGTACGCCGAGAAGCGGGGCAATCGCTGGATGCGCGAGAAGGATCGCGAGAATTTCCTCGTCCGGTTCGCGGCCGATCCGCGCGTCGTGCCCAAGCATTCGGCCGAGGTGCTCGCGGCCAATCGCGACGGGCAGACGGAAGGTTCGTCGGCCGCGCCGAGCGCCCGGACGTCGGACGAAGGTCCCGCCGCGTCTTCGACGGGCACGGGACGCGGCCCGGTGGTCGCGCCGCAGGGCATGGGCGCGGCGCGCACGGGCGGGCTCGTGCCCGAGGGGATCGCCACGCTCCTGACGCTCGGCGGTCTCCTCGTCGTCGTCGGCTGTTCGCTCGGATTCCTGGTCCACCGCGCGTTCCACGCGCTGTCCGGCGCGATGGGCGTCGCGGCCGTCGTCGTGGGACTCGTCAGCGCCGGGCGCAGGCCCAAGAAGAAGGATCCGGGGCTCTACTACCTCGGACCGTTGCCTCGCTCGCCGATGAGGTAGTGCCGTCAGTTCCGGCGTGCCGCGCGACAGCGCGCGAGCGTCGACAGCACGTAGCCCGTGCCGTACGCCTTGTGATACGAGTAGAGTTGATAGTCCCAGAACGAGCCGTCCTCCTCCTGGACCGAGATCAGGTAGTCGGAGATCGACTTCCTGTGCACGTTCGCGACGGCTTCGGGGACGCGATCGAAGAGCATCGAGGCGTAGTAGTAGCCGAAGAAGCAGAAGTAGCCCGAATTGTAGAACCAGGTCTCGTGCGGGTAGGGGTACTTGCGCGCGATCTGGAGAAAGCGCCCCTGGGCCTTCAAACGCTCGAGCGCTTCGACGTACTTCGCGTCGGGAACCTTGCGGCCCCATGCGCCGAGCGCGACCTCGCACGACGGCGTGCGCGCGAGACTTCCGTTCCACTTGTTGATCGGGTGGGACGGGGAAAACCGATGGTCCCACGCATACTCGAACGACCAATCCGGCTTGCGGCAGGTCTCGAGCAGCGCCACGGCGCGATCGACGAGACGCTTCGGAATCGCGATGCCCCGGTCGGCGGCCGCACGCATCGCGGTCAATACCGCCGCGGTCGTGAAGGACGTGGCGCCGTGCTCGGGCCGTCTCGAGACGAGATCGAAGTTGTAGTACCCCCAGCCGCCGTCGACGAACTCGAAGCGCGCGAGGAAGTCGACGGCTTCGTCGCACACGCGGCGAATCGCGCCGATCCTCGCGCCGTCGGTCTCGCGTCCGAGGCAACGTGCCAGCGCTTCGAGCGCGTAGGCGTGCGCCCAGACGTTGTAGAGCGTGTCGGGCGACACGCGCCGCGCCGTGCCGTGGTGCTTCAACACGAAATCGGTCGCCTTGCGGATCGAGGCCGAGACTTCGGGCGATCCGTCGTCGGCGTCGATCAATCCCGACAGCGCGAGCGAGGACGCGCCGACCTGGAACGCGTAGAACGATCCGGGAACGGGTGCGTAGATGTCCCAGAGGTTGGAGGCCGGACCTCCCCACGAACCGTCCCTGTTCTGTGCACCGACGAGATAGGCGAGGCCGCGCGCGACCGCGCGTTCGAGTTCCGCGCTCCCCATGCCGCGCAGCTCGCGCGCGCGGGCCCCCGCTCCGGCGACTCCGTGCCGCGAAATCGCGAACGCGAGGCCCAGGACGACGGCGATGCCGACGAGGAATGGGAACCAGCGGCGAAGGGATGTGTTCACGAGGCGTCCTTGTGACGTCGCCTACTTCGGCGGGGTCTCGAGCACCTTCGTGCCGGCCTCGAGCCCCTTCAGGATCTCGGTGCGCTCCCCGCTCGTCGCGCCGACCTCGACCTCCCGCGCCTCGGACTTGCCGTCCACCCACACGTGGACGTGATGTTTGTCTCCCTTCGTGGCGATCGAAGTCGCCGGCACGGTGATCGCATCGGCCTTCGTGCCCGTCGAGAGTTTCAGTTTGCCGGCGAAACCGGGCATCCAACGCTCGTCCTTCTCGGCGAGGTCGAGCACGACGTCGAGCTTGCCGTCCGAGGGCGTGCGTCCGATGAGGGAAACCCGGGCGGCGAGCGCCCGCGCCGGGGCCGCCGCGAGTTTCAGTTCGGCGGTCTGCCCGAGCGCCAATTCGAGGATCGAGGCTTCGCCGACCGACGTCCGCACGACGAACGCGGAGCCCGTCAGGAGCGTGAACAGCACCTGATGGGGCTTCAACGCTTCCTTCGTCCTGAGCGCCTTGACGATCTCGTCGCCGCCGCTCCACCGTCCATCGGCGAGCGATCCGGGTACGACGAGTCCGGCCGCGGGTGCCGTGACGTCGAAGCGCGCGCGATCCTTCACGAGCTTCGCGAGTCCCTTCGCCTGCAGGTCCAGTTCGAACTCCGCCTTCCCGATCTCGCGTCGGGACTTCTCCA
>JANNRO010000435.1:0-12008 GCA_031401505.1 Planctomycetia bacterium | reverse complement strand
GGATCGAAGACGTAGAGGTCGGCGCCCGCGTGATAGGCGATGCGGCGCCCGTCGGACGCGGGGAAGCGGACGTAGAAGTCCTCGTGGTGCGTATGACGGCGCAGATCCTGCCCGTCGGGGCGACACGAGTAGAGGTTGCCGTGCGCCTCGTGGTCGGACAGGAAATAGATGCGCGCGCCGATCCACATCGGATTTGCGAGGTTGCCCTTCAAGGTCACGAGCGGGACGTAGGCGCCGTCGCCCTTCGTGTCGATCCAGATCGTGCCCGCGGTGCCACCGCGATATCGCTTCCAGCGGGCGGGGTCACCCGAGTTGCGACCGATGACGGTGCCCTTGCCCGCCGGGTCGAACGAGATCGCGCGCGCAGGGCCGAGCCCGAGCGCCGTCGACGGACCGCCTGCGAGCGGCACGGCGTGAAGATGGGCGTACCCCTTGAACGGCTGCGCGACGTCGGACGCGACGATCACGGACGCGCCGTCCTTCGACCACGCGACGGTGGTCGAGAGCGAACCGAACCACGTGAGCCGTCGCGGCGTGCCACCCTCGGCCGCGACGACGTAGGCCTCGGCGGGACCATCGTCACGACCGACGAACGCGACGTGCGCGCCGTCGGGCGAGAACACCGGAAACGTGGTCGTGCCGGGGTTGGCGGTCAATCGCCGCGGCACCCCACCCGTCACGGCGACGGTCCAGAGGTCGTCCTCGCAGACGAAGACGAGGCGATCTCCGTGGATCGCGGGATGACGGAAATAGCCGGTCGCGTCGCCCATGGAACCTCCGCCTCTCGATACGTCTCGAGACGGCCTTTCCGCCATTCAACCGACGAGGGCGGCGCCCCTCGACGGATGCCGGACCGCTCGCCGACGCGCGCCCGGGGGGGCGTCGATCCGTCGCGTCGGCGGCGGTCGGTGAGCGTCCGGTCCGCCGTTCAATCGACTCGGGTGCGTCTTCGATTCGCGGCATTCGGCTCGCGCCGCGGGGCCCGCGTCCGACGACGGACCTCGTATTGGTTCGCGACGACCACCGGTTCGACGGCGTCTTCGTCCACGGGGCGCGCGTGCGTGCAACGGAGGGCTTCGATGGGCTCGCTCTGGACCGATCCGATCGGGATGTGCGGTAGCCGCGCTCCAGGGACGAAAGTCCGGCCCGATCGAGTGCCGACGTTCGTCGACTCGGCACTACGCTGACCCTGTCATCGAGCGACCGCACTTCGTAGGTGTTCACCTACCGCTCGGCCCGGCCCCCGATCGGGGGTAGGCTCCCGCTGTTCGGCGTGGCTGCCGGTCATGGTCTCGCAGGGTGGGGCGGGCGGATTCAGCCGAGAGGACTCGTTCATGTCGATCCTGCGTAGCCTCGTGTCGGTCCTCGTCATTTCGAGCGGCGTCGCGCTCGTCGCCTGCGGCGGTGGCGGAACGGGCTCCGGTGCGCCATCCAGCGCCGTCATGGACGACGGCACCGACGAGTCGGAGATCCAGAGCGGACGCGAGGGCGTTCCCCGTGCGGGCGCGCCGGTCGGCTCGCAGGCGTACGTCGAGATCGAGCGGCGGATCGGGAGCGAGCCGTGCGAGCGCTTCCAGATCGAAGTCGAAGGCATGCCCAACGGCGCGGTCATCGACATCTGGCTCGAGTCGCCCGAATTCCCGGGCGTCTTCGGAGTCGTCGGGACGCTCGCGATCGGCAACGCCCACGAGGGCGAATTCGAGCTCTCGACTGCGAACGGCGACTCCCTTCCCTACGGAGTCGGTGCGGTCACGGGCCTCGTCGGTCTCGGTCTCGAACTGCGAACTCCGCTCGGCCTGGTCCTGTTCGTAGGGACCGTGCCCTCCCTCGGCGCCCACTGATCGAACCGTCCACGGCGGCGAATCGACCGCTCCGGTCTTGACCGGGCGGCGATTTGCCGCGACCGTCGCGGCATGAGCGTGCCCGGGTTGCGCGTACGCGCGGTGAACTCCCGTCCCCGGCGGGCAGGCGGCGACCACGTCCTCTATTGGATGACCGCGGCGCGACGCACGCGGCACAACTTCGCCCTCGATCGGGCGATCGAGCATGCGCGCGAACTCGGCAAACCCCTGCGCGTTCTCGAGGCCCTGCGCGTCGGCTACCGCTGGGCGAGCGACCGGCTTCACCGATTCGTGATCGAGGGGATGGCCGACAATCGCGAACGTTTGGCGAAGGGCCCGATCTCCTATCGGGCGTACGTCGAACCGAGCGTCGGCGAGGGAAGCGGCCTGCTCGAGGCGCTTGCCGCGCGCGCGTGCGTCGTCGTGACCGACGACTACCCCTGCTTCTTTCTTCCGCACCTGCTCGCCGCGGCGGCGAAGCGCCTCGACGTGCTCGTCGAGGCGGTGGACGGGAACGGCCTCCTGCCGATGGCCGCGTGCGAAAAGGTCCAACCGACGGCATACGCCTTCCGACGCTTCCTCCAGAAGTCGCTGCCCGACCACATCGTCCACGCACCGAAGGCCGACCCGCTGCGCCGACTGGAGCTTCCTCGAGCGAGGGCATTGGCTTCCGAGATCGATCGTCGCTGGCCCGAACCGCCGACCGAACTCGCCGACGCACTTCGGATCGTCGGCTCGCTCCCGATCGATCATCGCGTGGGGCCTGCGTCGTTCGCGGGAGGTTCCGCCGCGGGAGAGGCGGCGCTCGCGTCGTTCCTCGACGCACCGCTGGCCCGCTACGGCGAGGAGCGCAACCACCCCGACCGCGCCGCGACCAGCCGCCTGTCTCCCTGGCTCCACTTCGGCCACGTTTCGGCGCATGACGTCGTCAACTCGGTGCTTGCGCGCGAGCAGATCGACCCAGCCGCGCTCGTCGCGGGGGGAAACGGCTCGCGCGAGGGGTGGTGGGGCGCGTCGGCGTCGGTGGAGGGTTTCCTCGACCAGGTCGTGACCTGGCGGGAACTGGGCTTCAACCTCTGCTCGCATCGACCGGGCGACTACGACCGGTACGAGTCGCTGCCCCCCTGGGCCCGCGCCTCGCTCGAAGCGCACGCGTCGGACGTGCGCCCCGTCCGCCATTCGAAGGCGCAATTGGAGGCCGCGGAGACCGACGACGACGTCTGGAACGCGGCACAACGCGAGTTGGTGCGCGAAGGGCGCATGCACAATTACCTGCGCATGCTCTGGGCGAAGAAGGTCCTCGAGTGGTCGAAGTCCCCGCGCGAGGCGCTCGAGACGTTGATCGACCTCAACAACCGGTACGCCGTCGACGGCCGCGACCCGAACTCCTACTCGGGCATCTTCTGGTCGTTCGGACGCTACGACCGTCCGTGGGCACCGGAGCGCCCGATCTTCGGCGTCATCCGCTACATGAGCAGCGCCAACACGAAGATGAAGCTGGACTTGAAGGCCTATCTGCGCCGCTACGGCGATGCACCGGAGCAGGGAGCGCTCGACTTCGACGGATCGAAATCGTGACCTCAGTCCTCAGGCCGGGTGCGCCTTCGGATACGGCGGGATGACGTCCTCGACGCGGATCGGCGGCGACCCCTCCGGTCCGCGCGAGAAGCTGCAGAGCGCCTTCGCCGCACTCCGATTGCCGGGCAGCAGCAGATGGTTGGCGACCGCGACGTAGAGCGGCGACCGCCCGGACACCTCGACGCGCACGACGTCGCGGACCAGATGCGGGTCACGCTCGAGGTGGAGCACCTGGGGCCAGGGCACGACCGCGCCGTCCAAATCCTCGAGTGCCTCGCACATCTGGCGCACGACGACGAGGCCTTGCGCGACGGCTCCAAGCAACACGAGGCGAGGCGGCCCGCCGAAGCACTCGGTCTCGAGCGAAGGAGGGCGCGACGACGCGCCGCCCGAGTCGGTCCCCCACACACGAACCAACAACCCCGCGGCGTCCGCGTAGGGAAGGAGAAATCGATCGAGTCGCGACGCACTCGGGAAAGGCATGTGGCCTCCGTCCCGGCGGGCGCAGTCGCGTACGAGGCGCGAACGGCGCACACCGGCGGAATTGTCCATCCGACGCGAGATCGCCGCAAGGCCCCCCCGGTCGGGGAAGCGAATAGAATGCCGCCATGCCCTCGCCTCGCCGGTTTCTACTCGTCTCGCTCGCGGCCCTCGCGATCGGCGGTCTCTCGTTCGCCGACGGCCCCGTTCCCCCCGTCGCCCCGGCGCCCCCCGTCGCCCCAGGATCTCCCCTTCCCCCCCCTCCGCCCCCGGCGCCCCCTGCCACCCCCCCCGACCCGGCTCTCCTGCCCCCTGTCGTCGCGCCGGCCCCGTCGGTTGCGGCCGACCCCAACGCGGCGAAGGCCGTGCTCGACCGCCGAGCCCACGACTTCGGGACGGCGAAGCAGGGCGCCGAGTTGAAGGCCGACTTCACGCTCAAGAACGAAGGCAAATCGACGTTGACCCTCCAATTGCGCGCCGACTGCGGCTGCGCCGCGGCGATCGCCGACGTGAAATCGCTCGAGCCGAACGCTTCAACGACCATCCACGTGACCTACCTCACGCGCGACTACGTGGGACCGTTGGTGAAGCGGATTCACGTGCTGTCGAACGATCCCGTCGACCCGCGCCTCGAGATCAGTTTGCGGGTCGACGTCGCCGAGGGCGTCGTCCTCGACCCGGCGTTCCTCTACTTCGGCTACGTCGAGGCCGGTTCGTCGCCGTCGAAGTCGATCAAGGTCCAGTGGAAGGACGGGGTCGGGACGCCGTTCGAGATCGCCTCGAGCGAGGTGTCCGGACTCGACATGGCACTGACCTCGAAGCGATTCGACGCCGACGCCTGGCACGGCTACGAGGTGACGGCGACGTTTCGCAAACCGCCCGCCATCGGAACGTGGAGCGGGACCGCCATCCTGAAGCTCGGTTCCGCCGATGGCCGACGCATCACCATCCCCGTCTCCGCCTTCGTCTCGGGGAAAGTGTTCCTCGATCGGCGCGAGGTCTCCCTCGGGCTCCTGCCGCAGGGCAAGGAGCGCACCGTGATGATCGGCTGTCGCGGCTTGAGGCCCGAGATCGACATCGGGGTCGTGACGGCCAAGTCGCGCAACGGCCGCGTGGTGGTCCGGGCGATCCGCGCGCAGGACAAGGAGTGGCTGATCGAGATCCAGGCGCCCGAAACCGCGACCGTCGGTCGTCTCGACGACGTCGTCGAGGTCACCTCCTCGACCATTCCCGAAACGGCCGAAATCGTGGTCAAGGGCGAAGTGCTCGCCAAGAAGGACTGACGCGCGATGGCCGAGGTGACGCGACCCTCGGACGCAGGTCCCGTCCACGATTCGACCACCGATCGGGCGCGAGGCCGACGAGCGGCGCCCCGCCGACGCCTCGCGATCCCGTTCCTGCTCGCGAGCGTGATTCCCGCCGGCGCGCTCATCTGGTGGTTCACGAAGCCGGTCGAGGCGAGGCAGGCCGTGCTCGACGGCATCCCGAAGGGTGTCGGCACGCGGGCCGCGACGGCCGGCCTCGCGATCGGCCTGTTGATCGTGCTCTCGCGCGTCGTGCTGCCCGGCGTGAAGGCGACCGGAGAGGCGCTGGGGCGCGCGCGGCGGTGGATTCGTTCGCGCGGCCGCGTCGCGCGCATCGCGCTGTCGCCCGTCGCGTTCCTCGTCGAGGTGCTTTGGCTCACGATGCAACTGCTCTTCGTCGTGGACGCGTTGGCGATCGTCGGCTGCGCAGCCGCGTTCCTGCTCTACGTCGCCCGGATCGTGAAGCCTGATCTGCTCCCCGGGTTGCCCGGCTGATCGAGCGATCGAGCGGCGCGCGGGTTTCGCGTCCCGCGGCGTTGTCGTAGACTCCGCGCGCCATGGCCCGAAAACCGCTCCCGAAGTCGCCCCCGAAATCCGCCCCGAAGCCGTCCAAGCCCGCCGCGGCCGCGGGGTCGGGGGCGGGCGCCAACGTGATTCGCGTGGCGATCGTCCAGGCGAAGGCGAGCGCCGACCCGACGGAGAACCTGAAGCGGACGCTGGCTCACCTGGAGTCCGCCGCCGATCGAGGCGCGAGGATCGTCTGCACGCAGGAGCTCTTCCGCTCGACGTACTTCTGTCAGGAGGAAGACGCGAAGCACTTCGCGCTGGCCGAGCCCGTGCCCGGTCCGACGACGGCGGCGCTCGCCGAGTTCGCCAAGCGCCGGGGCGTCGTCGTCGTCGGCAGCGTCTTCGAGCGGCGCGCGGCGGGGCTCTATCACAACACCGCCGTCGTGATCGATGCCGATGGACGCCAGCTCGGGATGTATCGGAAGATGCACATTCCCGAGGACCCCCGCTTCTACGAGAAGTTCTATTTCGCACCGGGGGATCTCGGCTTCCCCTCGTTCGATACGGCGGTCGGTCGCATCGCGGTGCTGATCTGTTGGGACCAGTGGTACCCCGAGGCCGCGCGGCTCGCGACGCTCTCGGGTGCGCAGATCCTCTTCTATCCGACCGCCATCGGCACCTGGACCGGCGAGATGGAACTGAAAGCAGGCCAGCGCGACGCGTGGCGCACGATCCAGCGCTCGCACGCGGTTGCCAACGGCGTCTTCGTCGCGTCCCCCAATCGCATCGGCCGGGAAGGCGACCTCGTCTTCTTCGGCTCGTCGTTCATCGCGCGCCCCTTCGGTCAATTGCTCGCGGAGGCGAGCGAGGACCGCGAGGAAGTCCTGATCGCCGACTGCGATCTCGCCGAGGTCGAGCGCTGCCGTCAGGGCTGGCCGTTCCTGCGCGACCGCCGCATCGACGCGTACGGCGGTCTGATGCAGCGCTACCTCGACACGCCCCGCCGTGGCTAGCCGCGCGAAGGCCGTCGGCCCGCTCGGGGCGCGTGAAGACACCCCCGCGGCGCGGGGCTACGCGATGCCCGCCGAATGGGAGCGGCACGCGGGCACGTGGCTCGCGTGGCCCCACGATCCGGTGACGTTCCACGAACTCTTCGCCGTCGAGTGCCTGTTCGCGAACATGGCGGCCGTGCTGTCGCTCGGCGAACGGGTGAACATCCTCGTCAAGGACGACGACGTCGAAGCGCTGGCTCGTGCGTCGCTGACGCTGGCGGGTGCACACGAAGCCAAAGGGCGCAACGCGAGGACCGGGGTGCGGCTCGTCCGGATGCCGACCGCCGACTCGTGGATTCGTGACTACGGGCCGACCTGGGTCGTGCGGCGCTCCGGACGCGGGCCCCGTCGCGCGTTCGTGCGGTGGCGCTTCAACGCGTGGGGCGAGAAGTACGAGGGGTTGTTGAAGGACGACGGCATCCCCGATCGTCTGGACCTCGGCCTTCCGCGGTTCGCACCGGGCATCGCGATGGAGGGCGGGAGCATCGAGGTCAACGGGGCGGGCACGGTGCTGACGACCGAGCAGTGCCTCTTGAACTCGAATCGAAATCCGTCGCTCAACCGGGCGGAGATCGAGGCGTACCTGCGGGCCTACCTCGGCGTGCGCCAGGTGCTTTGGCTCGGCGAGGGGGTCGTGGGCGACGACACCGACGGCCATGTCGACGACCTCTCGCGGTTCGTGTCCGAGCGCACGATCGTGACGGCGTACGAGGACGACCCGAAGGACGAGAATTTCGGACTGCTCCACGACAACTACCGGCGCCTGTGCGCGATGGCCGATCCCGACGGTCGTCCGTTCGAGATCGTGAAACTCCCGATGCCGGGGCGCCTGATGTCGGGCAAGCGTCGGTTGCCCGCGTCGTATGCCAACTTCTACATCGGCAATCAAGTGGTGCTGGCGCCCGTCTACGGCCCGAAGTCCCGCGACGACCGCGCGATCGCGGTCCTGCGTCGGGCCTTCCCCGATCGCGTGGTCGTGCCGCTCGACTGCCGCACGATCGTCTACGGCTACGGCTCGATCCACTGCGTCACGCAGCAGGAGCCGGCCTGAGCGGAATCGACCCGCTCGGTTGATCGCCGCTACTTCGTTTCGTCGTCCTCGACCGGCTCGTCTTCAGCGGTAGCTCGGTCGCCGAGAAAGCCGGCCACCCAGCGAAGGAACACGACGGGCTTGCGCGACTTCGCATCGAGGACCGAGAGTTCGACGAGATAGGCGACGCCGTCGGCGACCTCGATCCCCTTCGGGCGAAAGATGAGGACGGGGCGCCCGCCGATTCGGCCGTCAGGGTTGTACGGCATCATCTCGATCGGGAGGTCGTCGGCAGCGGGAACGAAGTCGGACGAGAGCCGCCGCACGCGCACCTTCGCGCTGACGAGTCCGAGTCTCGCCGCGACGGAATCGACGTGGACGCTGAAGGCGTGGTGGCTCGAGAACATCTCCGACGGCGTCCACCCACGGGCCGGGTAGACCACGAACGGCATGTCGGGCGGCTCGTTGCGCGAGTAGTCCATCGTGAACATCGCAGCCATTCGCCGCTCCGCGCCCTCGGAGAAGCCGAACCCGGTGTTGCGAAGCGCGAGCGCGAGCGCCCAGCAACGGTGGCCGACGCGATCGATGTTCGTCGGATCGGAGTCGTCCATCCAGCCGTCGACGGCCGACTTGCCCGTCATGCCCACCCCGAGGTGCAGGTTGCACTCGGAGGCGCCCTTCGCGCAGAGCTGGAAGACCTCGTCGGGTAGCCCGGGATTGGACGGTTCGTGGGTGATGTGCCCGAGCTTCGCGCAAATGAGGCTCGCGTACTGGGCCGCGAGAGTCGCCGCCTCTCCCGCGACGAGGTCTTCCCAGGGGACCGCGCACACGTAGCGATAGGCGCGCAGGCGACGCAACGCCTCGTCTCGAAGTGCATCAAGATCCGGTGGTGCAGCGGCCATCGCCGGCGATGACGAAACGGGCGGCGGGGCGACAGCTGGCTTGCCGCCTGCCTTGGGCCGTGCCTTGGGTGCCGGGGAGTTTGCCGGCAACTCCCCCGAGAGGATTCGCTCGACCGTGCGCTTCACCTCGTCGGCGGTTCTCGGAAACGCGACGGCGCCGTCGATCGTCGCGAGTTGACCGGCCTTCCACGTCTGCGTCACGACGAGTTTCTTCGCGCGCCAGACCTGGCGCTTGCCCTCGAAGGCACCCGCGAGATACGCCGCGACTTCGGTCGGTTCGCCGTCCGGACCGAAACTCTCGAACCGTCCCTCCCGCTTTCCTACGCGGTACGACGTCCGAACCTTCGGTCGGCCGCTCTCGAACGACTCGAGGTACGAACCGTCGAGCGCACCGTGACGATAGGTGGCGCTCAACACGACGGTCTTTCCGTCGCGCGAATATTCGAGGTAGCGACCATCCCGCTGACCGGCTTCGTCCACGTCGTACCGCCGGTGCGGCGTCGTGCCGTCGTCCCACGGCTCGACGATTTCGCCCGCCCACACACGTCCGAACGTGGTGACCGCGAACACGAGCACGACACAGCAGACGTTGCCCAATCGCCCCATGACCCGGCCCTCGACCTGGAACTGCCCATCTGATGCTACGCGAGAGGCCCTCGCGACCGGGCCTTGGGCTCCGCACCATCGGCACCGAAGAGCCGAAATCCGGCCTTCGAGAAGTCGTCGTCGAAGGCGAACGCTTCCTCGATGCCACGATCGTCCATCACGACGAACGAAACGGCATCGACGAGGCTCGACGTGGATGCCGAATTTCGGCGCAACCGGGTGATCGCACGATCGTTTAGTTCTCGATCGACCACGACGGTCGTGACGGCGCGCAACTCGTCGGACATCCGGGCTGCCACCGCGAACCCGTGTCGCCGGTGCAGCAAGGCGAACGCCTCGACGAGCACGTACGTGTGGGTGCAGAACTCGAGGCCCTCGCGCTGCGCGCGGGCGAGAAGCCGAACCGCGGCGTCGTGTCTCGAGTCTCCGCCGTTGGCGAGCGCATAGATCGCCGACGTATCGAGCAGGATCACCAGCGCTCGCCTTCGTTCAGATAGTCGTCGTGGCGCTCCGCCACGTCGCTGGGACCGCCATGCGCCGTGCCGACGAACGTCCAGTCGTATCGCCTGCGACCCCGCTTCCCGACCGTGCCGCGAAGCGCCGCCGACAGGAGTTCGCGCACGAGCGCGGACAGTCCCTTCCCCTGCGCGGCAGCCGCCTTCTTGAGCGCCGCGTGGGTCGAGGAATCGAGCAGGATCTGGGTTCGAATCACGCCATACACAATAGCACACCTCGCGGTGACGATCCGGTCCACCAAGAGACGCACTTCGACCCCCGATGGTCACGCCGAATCCTCCGTCCCGGGACACGCGACTCGCGGTGGGTGCGAAGCAGGCCCTACGTGAAGAGCGCCTGAGCGACGGGTTCAACGACGGCCGCCACGTCGTCTCGCGCGTCGAAGCGGACGACCGGTACGCCCTCGTCGGCACCCGGCGGCTGGATCGTCGCGAGCTGGGCGACGTGGACGTCGAGCGTCGCGTCGGACGCGTCGGCGCCGCCGGACGCGCGCGCGGCGATCCGTTCACGGACCAGCGAAAGGGAGGCGCTGCCCCACGCGAGCAGGGCGCGCGCGCCGTGAGCCCGCGCCGCGGCGTACGCGCGCTGTCGTTGGTCGCGACCGAGAAACGTCGCGTCTACGATCGCGACGCCACCGGTGTCGAGCACGTGCTCCGCCCTCGCCAGCAGTTCGGCGTAGGTGCGAGCGGACATGTCGGGGGCGTAGAGCGCGTCGCTCGCTCGACCGGTCGTCCGCGCGGTCGGCTGGAGCCCTGCCAGTTCCTTGCGGACGACGTCGCTCGAGAAAATCTCGGCGTCGAGGATCGGAGCCAATTCGCGGGCGACGGCGCTCTTGCCGACACCCGAAGGGCCGGCGACCAGAATCAACGTCGGGCGGGCGCCGGAGTAGGCGTACGCGGTCGCCTGAACGAGGTGCCGCATCGCCGAGCGCTTCGCCCGCTCCCGGGCCGCGGCCCCGACGTTCGCGTCCACGGCGACGCGCGCGTCGACGGCCGTACGGACGAGGGCGCGGTACGCGAGGAAGACGGGCAGCAACTCGGCGGCGTCCGCATCGGGTCGACACACGAGGTATTCGTCGAGCAGAGTACGTGCGAGGTCGCGCCGCCCCTGGAACGCGAGGTCCATCGCGAGAAAGGCGACGTCGGACAGCGGATCGATGCAGCGGAGCTTCTTCGAGAATTCGATGCAGTCGATCGGCCGCCAGGCGCCCGTGCCGCCCCGCTCGATCCAGACTATGTGCTCGGCCCGCAAGTCGCCGTGGCCCTCGACGAGACGGCGCTCGCTCGTCCGACGATCGAGCGTTGCACGCGCGGCCGCGAGCCGATCGAGGATGCGAGCGGCCGCCGCGCGACGGACCTCGGGCGAAAAGACCGTCGGAACCGCCGCCTCCGTGCCGGCGAGATTCGCGCGAACGACCGCTTCGAAGATCTCGCGACGTCCCTCCCGCGCGACCGCGGCATCCCCCGCCGACTTCGCGTGCATCGTGGCCAGCGAGCGCGCGACGGCGACCACGTCGTCGCGGACGGCGGTCCCGTCGCGAATTCGATCTTCCATCGTCGAGCCGTCGGGGTATCGCCACATGACGACCGCGTAGTCGACGACTTCGGCGCCGACGCCGGGCTCCCCCACGTACACGCGACCGCCCTCGGCCCGCAGGACAGGCAGCACGCCGAGATAGATCTCGGGCGCGAACTGCCGACCGAGTCGAATCTCCTCCTCGCAGTAGAACCGACGCTGTTCGAGCGTTCCGTAGTCGATGAGACCCCAGAACGCGACGGGCTTCTTGACCTTGTAGACGCGCTCGCCGGTCAGGAAGACCATCGAGATGTGCGTCTGGATGACGCGCACGTCGGCCCCCGCCTCGGGAAAGGCCGAGGGAGCCGACAGGGCGGACAGGAGTTCGCGTGCGTCCACGGGGGGCGCATCCTATCGGCGTGGCCTCCCCTCGAACTCGCCCGCGTCGCGTCGTCGTGACCGCCGGGCCGACCCGCGAGTATCTCGACGACGTTCGCTACCTGTCGAACGCGTCGACCGGTCGGATGGGGTACGAACTCGCCCGGGAGGCGCGACGACGGGGTGCGCAGGTGACGCTCGTCCTCGGACCGAGTTCGTTGCCCCCGCTCGCGGGAGTCACGACGATCGACATCGTGAGCACGCGCGATCTTCTGCACGCGACGCGCAGGGCGGCGCGA
>JANNRO010000434.1:0-1543 GCA_031401505.1 Planctomycetia bacterium | reverse complement strand
TTGACGTCGTCGCCGGAGCTTCCGAACTCGGACCACCTGCGGCCGCGGGCTCGTCCCGGTCGGGGGCTCAACTGGAATCGGAGAACTACCGGTCCTTGTTGCACCGACTGGAGAGCGGCAGTTCCTCGGACCGGAAGACCCTCGGTCCGGGCTCGGTACTCGGCCCCCTCCCGGGTGGACCTGTAACGTTGCGCTTCCGACTCGCGGGGCTGGACATCGGGACCGCGACCACAACCGTCGTCCCGGGCGAAATCGTCGTCCTATCAATCCGATGACGCGTCCCGCTGTTTGTTCGGCGACGCCCGACGTCGAACGGCACCGGCGCGTCGGGATACGTCAAGTCGGACTTCCATTGCCGCCTCGCAGCGACTGCGGCTGTTCGCCTGAAACTTGGGTGTGTCGGAAGTACGCCCGCCAAGGCTGCTCTGGCGCTGGCCGGGCGGGCACGCAGCAACTACGTGATCCCGAACACCGCCTTCAAGCGGCCCTTGGGGTCACCCTCTACGAGGTCCCTTGGTGTGATTCCGCTCCGATTCGGGAGTGACGGACTTGCTCCATTCTGAAGCAAGAACTGCGCCGCCTCCGCTCCATCAGCGATTACGGCGCGGTGAAGAGCAGTATTCCCGTACGAGTCTTGATCGTCGATCGGCAGTCCGTGACGAAGGAACAGTGCTACCAGGACCGGTCGATTCGATTCTGCCGCACGAGCAAGCGCAGCATTCCCGAGCGGATCTCGCGCGGCGAGGTCAGCTCCCCGCCGAATCAGCAACTCCAAGACCTCAGGGGCGGCACCGTCCGCGGCGAGAAGTAGTGGCGTTAGCCGAGTGTTCTTGTAGGTCGCGGAGAGGCTTTCGCCGCCGTCTATCAGGCGCTCGATCTCGACTACGTCGTTCGAGACGATCGCCTCGAACATCGACTCGCTCACACGCGGCTTCGGCAACGCTGACTTTGGGGACATAGCGGCTGGCAGCCTAGACGAGTCAGGCGCTGATATCGAGCCCGTGACTTCCTCTCGAAGGCAAGACCCACGGGAAGGCACACACGGAAGGCTGATTCCGAATACAGCCGACGCGAGCCCCGAGAGCTCGACGGTCGTCCCGAAAACTCGTCGGAACCGATCCACGACCGAAGTCACGAGAACGCGGTCATGGAAGTCGTGAAGACCATTGAGAGCGTCGGGAAAGCGGTAGGAATGCACGCACCCCCGTGGCCGAGAGTGCGGCGGCCGCTACGCGGCGGACCGCCGTGATCACGCGGACCCTCTGTTTCGTCCGGGTGGCTGCGCTCCCCGGCCGCCGTCTCGCCCGCGGGCAGATCCTGAATGTTCCATGCCCCAAGTTGCGCCACCGAGTCATCGGGCGCCGAGCGACGCCCCAAGGGCGCTGGCTGCATGCTCGTTGCCTTGACGCGCGAGACTTCCTAACTCCCGCGGCGACGACGAGGAGGAGGAGGCGGCGGCGGCTCGGTCGGAGCGCGACGACGCTCGGTCGGCTGAACCTCGGCGCGCGGCGGGCGCGTGTTCCACGACGGCGCGGCGACACGC